>JADGRC010000377.1 GCA_017881245.1 Pseudomonadota bacterium | reverse complement strand
GACGGTGGACCATCGAAAATCGCAAGCACGCCGTTCTTTCGTTTCGGCCTTCACCTGGACCTGGACGCCGCCCGGCGCATCGCCGTGGCGGTCGGAGCCGATCTCGGGGGTCTCCCCGGCGAGCTGCACGCGCGCTTCCTGCTCGGCTTGAGGGCGCGCCTTACCGACAATTTGCAACTGGGTTTCTACCCGTGGAACCCGATCGCGACCACGCTGACGACCGCGGATGGCCAGCGGCAGAGCGACCGGTCTCACATCAATCTGCTCGAACTGTCCTGGCTCCTGTGACCAACCGCGTCTGCGGCGGCGCGAAGTGCGGCGCTGCGGCACTGCGGCGGTATGGCGCTGCAGCGCGGCCAATCGCCGCGCCAACGGGCCGCGGCCGAACGGCGCGTCGCCCAGCCAGCGTAGGCCAGCCGGCGCTGGCCAGCGGCGCAGCGAGCCGGCGACGCTGGACCATGACACGTATCCATCAGCAACCAATTTGGAAGCAGGGAGAATTGGAACTCTGGCATCGAGTGTACGATTTGGAGTCTGAAAGACGGTCAGCCATGGGAAGCGACGTTCGGGTTAGGAAGCGTTGGTCATGAGCGCTCGAAAAACATGGCTTGAAACTCAAAGGGTACGTTGCCCGCTATCAGCAACGTGGACGGCGTTCTCGTTTGGGCTCGTGTGCTCCCTGGCGACCGGCTGTGGTCCCGTGGGACTGTATTCAAGGCCGGCGGAGTCATTTGACAGCGGAACGTCCACGGGCGGCGCGGCGATCGATGCCGTACTGGACAACAGTCCGGTGGGGTCGGGGGGAACTGGGGATCTCGTTATCGGAACGGGTGGCACGGACTCGGGCCCCGCGTCAGGGGGCACGGGCGGCCGCGCAGCGGGCGGCAACAACGCGGGTGGGGCCGTGACGGGTGGCAGCGGTACCGGTGGCAAGGCGACGGGCGGCGCCCAAACGGGTGGCTATGGTGCGGGTGGTGGCGGCCCCGGTGGGGCAAGCATGGGCGGAAACGGCACCGGAAGCGGCGCTGCGGGAGGCACCGGCACCAGCGGTGGTACCGGTGGGGCAAACGGGCCTTTTGTGCTCAGTATTGATTTCGTCGGCATTACGCCTGCCTCCGCCGGGGGCGCCGGGGGAATGAGTGTGACGCCGATCCCGATGGCCGCGACGGAAACGGCGGGTGTCAAGCCCGCCGCCAACTGGAACAGTGCCACCGGTCCCATGGGCAGCCTGATGGCGCTGAGGTTGTCGAGCGGGACAACGACCGAGGCCGGCGTGGCGTGGAACGCGCCACCCGGCCCCGGCAGCGCGGGAGTCTACGGAGTCGGGTTGACCGACGCCCCAGGGAACGCGCGCATGATGAACGGCTATCTCGATCCCACAGCGACAGCGATGCCGGCCACCGTAGTTGTCACGAATCTGCCGGTGGACATAGCGGCGTCCGGATACGATGTGTACGTGTACACCATGAACCGCATCACGACCGGAAACCGTACGTACAAGTACACCATCGGGGGAGCCACGTTGACCGTGACACAGGCGGGGCCATCCCCCTCCATGCTTCCTGCATTCGTCACGCTGGCTCCCGGTTCGGTCAACGGTCCCGCGAACTACATCGTCTTCCGCAACATCAAGGACGCGTCGTTCATGCTGACCGCCACGCCCGATACCGGCAATCGCGCACCGATCAACGGAATCCAAATCGTGTCGCCGACCGGTTCGTAGTTGATACCGTGCGATTTTCCCGACTGCTGATTACGTTCGCTCTGCTGATCGTGGCCGTCTACGCGGGCGCCCTAGTCTGGTTCCGCGCGAACGAAAACGCGCTGCTCTTCCATCCCGACCGAGGAATCCCCGCCGCACCGCCGGCGCGCCTGGATCTCGATAGCCGGGATGTGTTGGTGTCAGGCGCAAAGGCGCCTCCGCTGATGGCGCGGCTGATTCCTCCGGTGATCGGCCGTACGGGCGGCACAACAAACGCCGCAACGTGGATTCTGTATTTTCACGGCGCCTCTGGAAACGTAGGCACCCGCGGCTACAACGAAGCCTGGGCGAGATTTCGCCAGATGGGCCTTGGCGTGCTGGCGGTCGACTATCGAGGCTATGGAGCAAGCGAGGGCAGCCCGTCGGAGGCGGGGCTCTACGCCGACGCGGACACGGCCTACGCGTACGTCGTCCACCAGCTTGCCGTCCCCCCGTCGCGGATTGTGATCTACGGATACTCCCTGGGCTCGGCGGTGGCTATCGATCTTGCGTCTCGTGTGCCGGCGGCCGGCCTCATCGTCGAAGGTGCCCTCATGTCGATCCCCGCGCGGGGAGCGGAGCTATATCCCTACTTACCGGTCGGCTGGCTGGCCAGGAACCGCTTCGCCTCGGTTGACAAGATCGCCCGCGTGTCGATGCCGAAGCTTTTCATCCACGCGCGCGGCGACACCTACGTGCCCATCGCCCACGGGCGGCGACTTTACGACCTGGCCCCCCCGCCCAAGCACTTTCAGGAGGTGGCGGGCGGGCACACGGACGCTTTCGAAGTCGACCCAGGATTCTTTCGCGGGGTCGCGGATTTCATGGCGCGGTTGGGTTTTCCTTCCTGAAAACCACCACCGATCGAAGGCAGGTTCTGCAGCGTTCACGCATGGAACTGAATGCAGTCATCACCACAGCAGATCGTGAAGGCGTCCTTCGCGACCGCGATCTTATGAGGCGGATATGGCGTGAACGCCCGGACTACATGCAACCGATGCGATTCGGCCCGATGCCCACGTCGTCTATCCACATCTCGCCGGCGGTGCCCGCCATGTAGCGCTGGATCCCGATGCGCTGCCTTGCCAAGGGCGGGATGGTTCCACTCTGCTTGGCGATCATCATCCCGTCCACGTAGGAGGTGAAGGTGCCGGCCCCGCCAATGCCGGTGATCTGCCACTCGTAGCAAACCCAGCTTCCCGTCGTCATCTTGATAGTCGAATTCATTCCAGCGTCGCTCGATTCGAGATTGGTCGCCAGATTCGCTCCCTGGGTGTTGACTGGGCGGACGCCGGTTTTATCCGACCCGGCTCCTACCCGCGCTTCGATGTAGATTTGGTGTCCACCCGTCGGCACCATCGAGAAGATCCAGGCTCGTCCCCAGAACGCCATGCCCATGGCCGGAAAGGTCTTCATCTCGGAGATGTAGCTCTGCGTGGCCGCCGTGCCGAAACTGATATGCACCGAACTCATTCCGGTATGGGCCTTGGTCGTCACCAATTCGATGACCGTGGGCATCGTGTTGTCGAGCACCCAGTCAGGCCCCAGCATCGCCCGCTCGAAGCTGTCGCAAAGGACAGCCCCGTTGCAGTCGCCGCTGCCTCCCCCTACCGAGCCGCCACCCGCCCCGCCCGTTGTTGCCATGCCCCCGCCTCCCCGACCACCACCGCCGCCCGCGGAGCCGCCTGTCCCCGTCACCGCGCCGCCAGTTGCCGCGCCACCAGTTGCCGCGCCCCCGGTTGCCGCGCCGCCCGTGCTCGTCACGACGGGTGCGCCCGAGCCGGTCGCTCCACCCGTCGTGATGGCACCGCCGGTCCCGGCACCTCCCGTACCCGCCCCGCCGCTCGACGATCCGGGCGAATTCTCGGACGGCGCGCAGGCCGCCAAGCCACAGCAGGCCAAACCGAGAAGAAACCTGCGACCGAAATCGCGCGTGGTGATCGTGGTGGTCGTCATCGGAACTCCTCGGTGATGGTCCAGATTGGGAAGGGGATTCGAGCAGGCATACAGTGCCCGGCAGCTCAGGACTCGGCTCACGTCACTCCCATTGACCGCACGACGTACAGGCGGAAGTTACCGGGCGTTACCGTTCCTGGGTTGTAGCGCGCGCAAAGTACCCCGACCGAACCATCCCCTTGAAGGCGAAGGGTTCAAGCACGGCTGAACCTTCACTCCCGTGACGACAATGTCCTCACGACGGAAGGAAGGCCCGCAAACCCGTCGGCAACCCGACAATTGCTAGTTGCAGGTGACGCGTGCCGTGCCGATGGCGTAGTCGTCTATATACAAGTCGTTGGTGCCAGTGTCCGCGCCGTAGTGCTCGTATCCAACCCGCTGGAACACCAGGGTCGGAATCGGCTTACCCGCGGTCGTGGCGATCATAGTGCCGTTCATGTACAGGGTGACGCTGCCCATTGTACCCATGGCGGCGATATTCCACTCGAAGCAAGTCCAGGCGCCTTGTGGGAACTTCATGTTGGAGCTCGCGCCATTGTCCGGGGGCGCGACATTGATCGACATGCTCCCGCCCTGCGTGTTCAACGGGCGGACGCCTTGATTCGTGATCATCATGCCACTCGAGGCCTCGATGAAGACGTTGTGGCCGGTGTTGCTGTTGGGCATCATGGCGTACATCCAGACCCGCCCCCACAGCGAATTCATGGGCGCCGGAAAGCCCATGGTCGAGCGGATGAACGTGGCTCCCGACGCGGTCGTGAAGTGCATGTGCACCGCGTTCTTCCCGCCGTGCGCCATGGTCGACACCACTTCGACGACATTCGCCGCGACCGCGCTGTCCGTGGTCCAGGCGGCGCCCAACGTCGTTCCAGCTTCGAATCCGTCGCAGAACACCGCCGTGCAGGCACCGCTGCCCCCGCCAACTGGGCCGCCGCCGCCAGCGCCGCCCGTTGCCGTTGCCCCGCCGCCACGGCCTCCTCCTCCGGTGGCACCGGCGGTTCCCGCGCCGCCGGTGCTAATGGTCGAGCCGCCCGTTGCCTGGGTCGAGCCACCAGTCGCCGCTCCGCCTGTTCCGGATCCGCCCGTGTTATCTACCGTCGCGCCACCCGTACTGGTCGCGGTGAACCCGCCCGTGCCAGTAACGCCACCAGTCGTGACAACGACCGCGCCCCCGGTCCCAGCGCCCCCCGTGCCCGCCCCGCCGGTCGACGATCCGGAGGTATTGTCGGACGGAGCGCAGGCTGCCAGTCCACAGCAGGCCAGACCGAGAACGAGCTTGCGACCGAAGCCGCGCGAAGTGGTCGTGATGGTGGTCATCGAAACTCCTCGGTGATGGATCGGAATTGGGGAGGGAGAGAAAATCGGTCAGTAGCACAGTGCCCTGAAACCCGAGACTAGGCTCATGTCATTGCGCGACCCACATTGGCACCATGGCCGCGGGCACACAAAACTTACCCATGAAAGCCAAATCCTTGGATTTATGGGTGGTATTCGGCAGTGATATCCTAATCCAAAACGGGACCTTACGGTAACCGCGCGCATTGACAGGATGGCACTTGCCGGTTAGCCGAATTGTGACACGATCGTCCGCGTTGCACGAGCCCACAGACGGCGGTGGCGCCCCCTTTGCCCGGTCTTGCGGGTTGGCCACAGTCTTCACCTCAGCCTCCGATCGGTGGATGTCCCCGCAACCTAAGGGGATTCAGCCCAAATCCATCCACGTCATGTTTGTAAATAGTCGTAACATTTAATGTTTATGGCCACCCGCGCACCCAAGGTTAGACCGACGCAAGGCCCCGGTTTCAACAAGTAGACAGTTGTAATTCCTCCCAGACCTTTCGAATGGGGTTTCCACCAATGGATGCCAAAAAAGACGAACTACGTTTTGACAGGCGCCGGTTCTTCACCACGGCGGGCGTTGGCATAACGCTGCCGATGTTGCCGTCGCTGCTGTGGTCACCGAATGCGTCGGCCGCCACCTGCGCGCCGATCAAGCGGTTCATGTTCTATCACTTCCCCAACGGCCATTATATGCAGGAGCACATACCGACCGGCGCGGGAGCGACCTGGGGTTTGCCCTCGACGATGCCGACCTGGGCGCCCTACAAACAGGACATCACCTTCATCACCGGCCTCGAGAATCAGCAGCGACGTCGGGTGACCGGCGACCACGCGCTCGGAGCGGGGGCCTTGCTAACGGCGCGCATGCCGATCGCGAACTCGCAGCAGATGAGCATGTCGGTCGACCAGATCATCGCGGATGCTCAAGCAGGCTGCAAAGGTCTCGCGTCGTTGCAGTTGGGCACCGGCAACGGTGGGCCCACCGATTCGTTCGGCACATTTTTCACGCGCAATATCTCCTGGCGCTCCACGTCCACGAAGAACGCCGATGGCACCATGTCCTTCCCGGTTGGCGCCGGCACGCCGCTCGGCAAGATCATCGACGCCCAGACCGCCTTCAACAAGCTGTTCATGGGAACCAGTCCCACCGCGAGCAGTGGCGACGCTCAGATGCGCATGGCGCTCCGTAAGAGCGTGCTCGACAGCATATTGCCCTACCAGGCCTCTCTGAAGCCCAAGCTGAACACGGCGGACAGCGCCAAGCTCGATCAGCTCTTTACGGGCATTCGCTCATTGGAGATGCAGCTACAAAATGCCCCCGCTCCCGGGTCCTGCACACCACCGACGCTGCCCGGCCCAGCCAAGAATCCGACTGACAAAAATGGCCTCACCGGCACAGATTATCTGGCCCAAGGGGACTTCATGCACAGTCTGATCGCGGTCGCATTCCAGTGCGATATCACGCGGGTCATCACCTTCATGCTTGGCGACGCCGTGACCAGTCGAAATTACAGTTTCGTTCCGGCCGTCGCTGCGGCGGGGGTCGCCGCGGGAGGCGCCACCTCGGATCACCAGTCGTCGCACTACGCGGGCAGCGCGACTCTGCAGGAGGTCTACCACCAGATCTCCTTGTACAAGATGATCTGGATCAGCACGTTCGTGCAGAAGATGAAGGCGGCCATCGACGCCGACGGGCACGACATGCTCTACAATTCAGCTATCGTCGTCAGCAGCGAGATTGGCGACGGTAACCGTCATAATCACGACAATCTCCCGACCATGGTACTCGGGCAGCTGGGCGGACTCATAAAGCCCAATCGCCTCGTCCAGTACCCCAACGCCGTGGGTTCGGACTACACGGCCGTCAAGACCTACGGTGATTTCTACATCCAACTGCTCAGTCTTTTCGACGTAAAAGTGACGGCCTTCGGCAACGACGGCAAGGAGGCGCTCGCATGGAACGCTTGAATAAATTCCTCTTCGCAGGCGCGAGCCTCGCACTCCTCACGTCCTGGGGTTGTACGGGCACGGTCAGCAAGAGCGGCAACAAGCCAGGTACTCCCGACCCAACCGGAATGACCCAAGGTGGAACGGCGCCAGGCGCGACGCAGAATGGAATGCCGCCAGGTGGGACCGGGCTGGGCGGAACCACGTCGGGAACGGCGCCAGGCGTGATCCCCGATCCCAACGGCTCAACCACGGCGGGGACAATGCCGACGGCCACCAAGCCGCCCGTTACTGTTCCTGCCAATCCTCCGCAGAACCCTGGGTATCTGGTGGTGCGGCGCCTCAGTGGGTCTGAATACAACAACACCGTGGCCGACCTGCTGGGAACCAAGCTAACCCCGGCCACCACGTTCCCCGGCGATGATCTCGGCGCCGAGTTCGACACCGTCGGGTCGGCCCTTAGCCTTGCCCCCGAGTATGTGAGCAACTACGAGAGCGCGGCGACGAGCCTGATCACCGATCTGTTCGCCGATGCCGTGCGACAGAAGACCGTCGTGACATGCGACGTGACTACGGGCGGGGATGCTTGCTCCAAGACGATTCTGACCGCTTTCGCGCGTAAAGCATGGCGTCGCCCGCCCACCGCGGATGAGGTCACGGCCTTGATGGCACCGATGACCACCGCCAAGACGCTCGGATTGACGCCCGTCGACGGCATCAAGGCGGCGCTCACGGGCGTTCTCATCTCACCGTTCTTCATCTACAAGCTGGAAATGGATCCGACTCCCATGTCGGGACCGGTTCGAAGGCTCAATTCATACGAGCTGGCCACCCGCCTATCGTATGCCCTTTGGAGCACCATGCCGGACACCACGCTCTCGGCGGCGGCCGACGCCGGGCAGCTCACAACCGACGATCAGGTCGCGGCGCAGGTCACACGTATGCTCGCCGATCCCAAGGCCGACACAATGCTCGACAACTTTGCGGCCAAGTGGCTCGACACAGGCAACAATAGCTACGACTTCGACGCCAAAATATTTCCGAAGTACACGCCTGCTCTGGGGATCTCGATGAAGGGGGAAGCACGACGATACATGCAGGAATTCCTGCACAACCCGCTCAGCGTGACGGGCATGATCGATTCTCGGTTTACCTTCGTCGATGCGAATCTGGCGACTTTCTACGGCCTCACGCGGACAGGCGCGACCACTCCCACCGACTTTGTCAAGGTGGACACCACGGGAACCCAGAGAGAGGGTCTGCTCACACTCGGAGCGTTCCTCATGACCACTTCGTACAGCAATCGCACCTCGCCGGTGCGTCGTGGCGAGTACGTGTTCCGCCGGGTCCTGTGTGATGTGGTTCCGGATCCGCCACCGAACGTGCCGATGTTAAGCGAGACCATCGTTCCGGGGCAGACCTTGCGACAGCGCTTGGAGGCGCACCGCGCGAAGCCCGAGTGTTCACCCTGCCACAACCTGATGGACCCGATCGGGTTCGGTCTTGAGAACTACGACGCAATTGGCGCCTACCGGACCATGGATTCTGGTGCCGCGATCGACTCCAAAGGAATGCTGACGGATGGTACGCCGTTCAGCGGAGCGGTCGAGCTCGCAGGTATCCTGGCCAAGGACCCGCGACTGCCGCAATGTGTGACCGAGAAGCTCATGACCTTCGCGATTGGTCGCCTCATGCTCCAGCCTGACGACGGTCAGTGGATCGGCTACCTTTCGGCCAAGGCCATGGCCACCGATGGTAGCCTGCCGTCCCTCATCCGCGCGGTGGTCATGAGCGACGCATTCCGCAGCCGGCAACCCGGCGTCCAGATGTAGCAAGGCGCGGTCGATACCGGCTCCGAATCGCGAGGCGTGGATCACGCCTCGAGGCGGAGCCGGTTCATTCGTTTCTGATTAGCCCGCGAGGGCGGCCACCTCGGCGACAGCACGGTCGACTTCCTCAGGGGTGTTGAGGATACCCGGTGTGAGACGCGCGTAGGACGTGGCGTAAGGGCTATCGCTGGCGATGATTCTCCGTTCGAGGAGCCGCTCGACGACGACCTTTGGCGGCATGCCATCGACCTCGAAGCAGGTAATCCCCGACGACAGCGCCTCGGAGACGGGCGTGTGCAGCTTCACCTTTGGGATCGCGGCCAGTCCTTCGCGACAGCGCATGCCAAGCTCGTGGATGCGCGCGGTGACACGCGCCTTGCCGATGGCCTGGTGGAAGCGAAACGCCTCCGTGAGTGCCCAGCGATGATCGTACGATTGGAAACCACCCGGGGTGGTGCGTGGCCCTGGCGGCAGGGCGTCCGGCGTCTTGCCGTGCATCCACGCCTCGAGCGCACCCCATTCAAAGCAGGGAATAATCCCCGCGTGACCCTTCCAAGCCTCGGCGCGGCCCCAAACCATCCCAGTGCCACGCGGGCCGAACAACCATTTGTGACAGCCGGCGACCAAGAAGTCACAGCCGAGCTCGTCCACTGACTCCCGCTCGACACCGAAGGCGTGGACGCCGTCGACGCACAGGAGCACGCGATCGGGTTCCGCGCGCTTGCGGTTGATTTCGCCGAGCGCGTCGGCCATGCGCCGGATCGGCAACTTCACTCCGGTCGACGAGTGGACCCAGGTCACCGCGACCGCGCGCGTCCGCGGCCCCACCGCCTTGACCAGGTTGGAGACGATTTCGTCCTCTGACGCTTGCTCCGGGACCGCGTAGAGAGGGACCTTGCGTACCGTCGCGCCGGTGTGCAGTGCCCGCAGGCGCAGCGCCTCGTGGGTGACATAGTGGTCGTGCGTCGTGGTCAAGATCTCCTGCCGAGCGCGCAGCGGGAGACCGCCGTACAGCATCGCGAGGCCCGTCGTTGTGTTCCCAGTGAGCGCGATCTCGTCGGCCTTGCCGCCAACGTAGTCGGCGGCCGCGGCGCGCGTTTCCCCTTCGAGCTTGAAGTTCGAGTGTAAATAGACCACGGGATTCTCGTCGAAGCCGCGGCGGTGCCGGTCGATTGCCTCTCGCACCGGCCGCGGATGCGATGTGAACAACATGAGCGCCATGTGCACATAATCGCGCCCGAGCAGGAACTGATTCCGCACGCCGGCCCAGGTCGCGAGCGACTCGTCCAGCTCGGTTTTCTTCGCGTCGGCGTGCGCAACCGGCACCGCTTGTACCGACGGCGTCGCTGGCGCGGCGTGCGCAACGCCCCGAGCCGCCACGGCCGTCGTGAGCGACCCTGCGAGAAAACGTCGTCGATCGATCGTCATGCCCAATTCTTACGGCGGCGCCCGCGGAGTGTACAGTGCCATCGGCGCGCGGTCGGCGCGGGGGGCGAAGGCACACCACCCACCGCCGCCAACCGCTAGATCAACGAGCTCGCGGGCGAGATGATATGAGAGTCCAATGTCTGCAATCCTTCTGTACGCGTGCGTCCTCGCGGGCGCCCTTTCACCGCTCCCGCTCGGCACGAACGACGTCCCCAGCATCGCGCTGCACCGGCGCTCGATTGTCGTCGACACACACGCCGACACCACGCAGGCCATCACCTACGGCGGCGCCGACATCGCACGCCCGCAACCTGACCTGCAAGTCGATCTCGCCAAGGCGGCTGCGGGCGGCCTCGATGCGGAGTTTTTTTCGATTTTCGTGCTGCCGTTCCGCTACAAGCCGGCCGAGTACTTCACCGAAGCATCGCGCCAGATCGACGCGATCGAGCGGTTGGCGAAGGCCAACCCCCGTCGTATCCAAATCGCGCGCAACGCCGGCGAGGTCCGCGCCAGCGCGGACGCTGGTGTGTTCGCGGCCCTGATCGGTGTCGAAGGGGGGCACGCGCTGCTCCCGGGCAACGAAAAGGAACAACTCGACCATTTGCGGGAGTTCGCGCGCCGAGGGGCGCGCTACATGACGCTGACCTGGTCGGTAAGCAACGACATCGGCGGATCGTCGGGCGACACCGGCGAGATCCGGGGACTCACCGCGTTCGGACGCGAGGTGATCAAGGAGATGAACCGCCTCGGCATGATAGTCGACGTCTCTCACGTTTCCGACGCGACGTTCTGGGACGCCGTCCGCGCCAGCACGAAACCGGTTCTTGCGTCGCACTCGTCGGCGCGGGCACTGACCAACATCCCGCGCAACATGACCGACGCGATGCTGAAGGCCGTTGCGGCGAACGGTGGCGCCGTCTGCGCGAACTTCGGCGCAGCGTTCCTGGACGACGCGTTCCACGAGCGTGAAAAGGCCATCTGGGCCAAGAAGCGCACTGGCAAGCCCGCCGAGATGTGGCGCGAGATCCGTGCCGATGGCGCGAGGTTAACCCCCGGCGTCCCGCTTGGCCGCCTGGTCGATCACATCGAGCACATCGCCAAGGTCGCCGGCGTCGACGCGACGTGCCTGGGCAGCGACTTCGACGGGGTCCCGGTCACTCCGATCGGGATGGGAGACGCGAGCAAGCTCCCCGCGTTGACTGCTGCCCT
>JADGRC010000376.1 GCA_017881245.1 Pseudomonadota bacterium | reverse complement strand
TCCGAGTTCAGCCACAGCTTCCAGATCACGTTTCCGAATGGGGGCTTTGGCGGAATCATCGTCAAGCCCTGGAACGAGCGTGCACGCAGCGTCTTCCAGATCCACCAGGAGCTGTTCGGCAAGCTGACGACGATCACCGGGGGCATGAAGTTCGCCCTTGCGGGCCGCGGCGCCGGGATCGCTGACCAGCGTCAGCGGGAAGTGCCCCGTGACCGTGGCGATGATCGTCATTGGGGCTGACCCCGAGCTCACACCCCGTCGCAGAACCGGGGGCCGCACGCCGACGAACCGGTCCCCGTCGAGACACAGTCGCCGCTTGCGCATTCCGTGCTCATAGCGCACAGGGCACCATCGGGGAGAGGCGCTCCGCAGGCAGCCGTCGTGGGGCCGCTCCGGATGCAGGCGCCATTGACGCAGTCCGAGTTCGACGAACACGTCGCGCCGTCCGGCAAGGGACCACCGCACACACCCAATCGGCACACCAGCGATGCATCGCACTCGACATTGCCGGCGCAAACGGCGGCCTCGGCTTTCACCGGCACGCACCCCCCCGCGGTCCCGTCGCAATACTGACCGGCGACGCAGGAGGCAGGACATCCACGCGGCGGGCCGCAGGTACCCACGCAGTTCGAACTTTCGCAGATGAAGTCCAGATCCTCGCAGGCAGCGCCAAGCGGCAGCGCTCCTCGCGTAACGTGGGGGCACGACGGTCCCTGTACGCCGACACTGGCGTTTGCCGCGATGTGCGAACAAGTGGCCGCCACGGATTCGTCCAGGCAATGTCGCGCGGCCTCGCCATCGTACACGACCCACCCGAGAGCAATGATCTGATCGAAATCCTTTTGTGTCTTGGCCGCGAGCATATTGCGACACTGGGCCTCGTCGAGATAACCGAAGTGCATCCTCTCGGTAGAATCGCAGCAACCGAAGATCTGCCCACATTCGACCGCCGCCAGCGCTGTCCCCCAATTTTCGCGCGGTATGACGCTGGGATCGGGAGCGGCGCTTGTTCCACAGGCGGCCCAAAGACACAACAACCCTGCCGCGGACGGCCAGAAACGCATGGATCACCTTGGATCGTGTTAGCGACTGTCGTCAAGCTTTGCCTTGGCCCTCGGAACATCGATTCGGGTATCCTGAAAGCCTTCGGCTTGTGGCGGTGGGAGGGATGCCGCCCGCAGCGCCGCCGCCGTAGAATCGATCCTTCACATTGCACATTGCGCATGAACAACGGACGGTCGTTAGAAACCAGTCGGATCGTGGACGGGGTGTCCGTGCCGGCGTTTTTCTACGGCACGGCCTGGAAAGAGGAGCGCACGAAGGCCCTGACGGAGGCGGCGCTGGCCAACGGATTCCGCGCCATCGACACCGCGAATCAGCGCCGGCACTATTTCGAGGCCGCCGTCGGCGAGGGGTTGGGCTCACTGGCGCGCGAAGCGATCTTCTTGCAGACGAAGTTCACCTATGCGCGAGGTCAGGACCATCGCAAGCCCTACGACGTCGACGCCGACGTAGCGACGCAGGTCGTGCAGTCGATGGATAGCTCGCTTGCGCACCTCGGGACCCCGTACCTCGATTCCTTCCTGTTGCACGGTCCGTCGGCGGGGACGGGGATCTCCGACGACGATCGCGAAGTCTGGCGCACCATGGGAGAGCTCCAGCGCGCCGGGAAGACGCGTTTGCTCGGCGTCAGCAATGTGTCCGTCGAGCAACTCGACTTGTTGATCGACGTGGCCGGTGCCGTGGGTGCCGCCAAGCCGTCGTTCGTGCAGAACCGCTGCTACGCACGAACCGGTTGGGATCGCGAAGTCCGCGCGCTCTGTCGCGCCCGCGGCATCGCGTACCAGGGGTTCTCGCTGTTGACCGCGAACCGGACCGAGATCGCGTCACCGGAGCTCGGGTCCATTGCCCGCAGGACGGGCCGGACGCTGCCTCAGGTGGTTTTTCGATTTGCGATGCAGGTGGGGATGATTCCGCTGACCGGCACGTCCAGCCCAGCTCACATGCGCGAGGATCTCGGGTGCGTCGAGTTCGACCTGTCTCCCGCCGACATCGCGTCCATCGAACGCGTCGGCGAATCACGTTGAAGCCGCGGCGCACGGGGCGCGCCTTCGTCCTGCCCCTGATCGCCACGCCGCCGCGGCCACGGGAACCGGCTACCGTGTCCCGGCACCAAAACCAGCCTGCCATTCCCGGCAGCGGAACCAGCCCGCGATGCTCCAGCGTTCGCGGGTTGCCTTCCGCGCCTCGTGAGGGGTGCCTTCGCTCATGAACAGGACCAGAGTTCCGCCGCGCGGGGACAGTGTCAGGAGGTGCGTGTTGGCAGCGTCGAAGAGCACGATCTCCCCTCCGGCCGCGGCCGGCCATGCGGAGTTGAGATAGATCACCGCCGACACGATCCGGGTGCGCGTTTGAAAATGCCGGTCCACGTGCATCTCGTAGAACGTGCCGGGCAAATGATGGGCATAGTGCGCCTCGAAGGTATCGAGCCCAAGGAAGAGCGTCCGATTGAGTGAAACCCGCAGGTCATCCATGAGGCGCAAAAATGCCCCGCCGGCCGGCATGTCCGGATCGAGCCAGCACACAGACCCCCCGCGGGTTCCGCTGTCCTGGCGACCGTCGTCACCGCGACCGATCCGGGCGGCGGAGAAGGCTGCCCGCGACAGCAAGTCTTGCGCTTCTGCCCGCAGAGCTTGCCACCCGCTTTCCGGGAGCGCGTCCGGCAACACGGCGAACCCCTGCTCTGTCAGGTCGGCCGCCGCACGCTGCCAGTCACCGCCGGATTGCATGGCCATGACCGATCATCATAGCTCCAGGCGCGACAACACCGCGGGCGACGCGACCTTGTGGCAAAAGTGTCTGACTGCCTGCGGCCGTGTCGTTCGGCCAGACGCGATGGTCATTGGATGTAGAACCCAAGCGTCCGCTTTCAAATTCGCAAGGACGCGTCAATAAGAGACAGGTTCAAGACCCCGCGGGCTGGATCCCGCCTTGCATTCAAGCCTGCAAGGAGGTTGCGATGCCTGTTCAATATCAATCGGCCACCGTCAGAAAAGAGACACTTCACACGGTTTCCTTGATAGCGCCCCACCTTCGCCGCGGTGATTCCGTCCTGGATGTGGGCTGCGGTCAGGCACACGTCCTCGACGAGCTTCGGGGTCGCGGCGCGGGAATCATCTGCGGCGCCGACATCGTCGACATGCGTGCAAACGACGCCATTCCGTTTCAGAAATACGACGGTGGGTCGCTGCCCTTTCCGGACCGGGCCTTCGATGTCGTCGTGCTCAGTTTCGTGCTTCACCACGTGCCGGACGAACGCAAGCTTCGCCTGGTCCACGAGGCCGTTCGAGTCAGCCGCTGCAAGATTCTCATCATTGAGGATACCCCCTCGAACCTGTTCGACCGGCTGTTCAACCGCCGCCACGGCGAGACATACCGTCGGAAGATCAGGAGCACCGCGGCGTTCGGCTTCCTGACGGCTGGCGAATGGCGCTGGCTGTTTCGCGGCATGGGGATCGAGCCTGAGACGCGCCCGCTGTCGCGCTTCTGTCGTTCGATCCTCCAGCCGTTCGCGCGCACCCTGTTCGTCCTGACCCGACCTCGATCGAATGCGCCGGCATTCTGACGAAAGCTGGTGGTGGTCCTGTCAGACAATCCACACCAGTTGGTCGTCCACGGTAGTCATTGCTCTGGGTGACGAGCGGAATCCAATCTACTGCTGGTGCGATTCTGGACCACGCCCGGCTCTGTGCTGGTCCCGCCGCACCTGGTAGTATCCAGGGCTTCTTCAACGCCCTTCTCACCGAGGTGACGTCTTGAATACCAGCCGCCTCCTCCTCTCGATCCTTGGATCCGCCGCGCTCGTCTGCCTGGGAACCTGCTCCCGCAATGACGTGGTTACGCCCGGCGGCCCGGGCGCCGGAATGGTCGCCGCCTCGGGCAAGAGTGGAACCGAGCTGGGGAGCGCCGCGATGGCCGGCCGGAGCGGCGTGGGGGGTGACGGCCGCGGGACCGGCGGCACGGGAGGGATCGCGGCTGGGACCGGCGGCAGCTCGTTCAGCGGGACCGGCGGCGGCTCGCTCAGCGAAAGCGGCGGCAGCTCCTCGGCCGGGCGCGCTGGCACCTCCACGGGCGGAAGAGGTGGGGGGGCGGGCGCCGCAAGCGACGGAGGAGCGGGCGGGCCCAGCATGGCGGGCGCAGGCGTCGCGACGGGAGGTGGCGGTGCGGGTGGGGCGTCGGTCTTGCCGGGCCATAAGTTCGGCGCCAACGAAGCGGTGCGCATCTTGGTGATCGGCTCGTCGAACGAGATCGGGACCTGCTGGCGGGCCTTCCTCTGGAGAAAGCTCCGAACAGCGGGGCTGGCGAACATCGACTTCGTGGGCGGTGTGAGCCAGGGCCCGGACTGCGGCGTCGCGGGTTACGACAAGGACATGCAGGGTGAGGACAGCAACATCGTATCCAACTGGACCATGACCGACATCGCCGGTTGGTTCACCACCAACAAGCCCGACATCGTGCTCTTGCACGTGGGCGGCGCGGACGCACTTCAAAGCCTGCCCGTGTCGGGAATCACCAAGAACTACAGCGTCGCCCTGGAGCAGGCCCGGCTGGTGACCCCCGACGTGGAGTTCATGAACGCTCAGCACACGCCGATGACCAGGGCGGTGGAGGAGACCAAGGCCCTCAATGCCGCCATCGTGGCCTGGGCGGCCGAGCACACAACCACGGAATCGCCAATCACGCCGGTCGATCTGTACACGGGGCTCAGCCCAGACGTGGACACCAGGGACGGTACCCACCTCAACGACATTGGAGCAGAGAAGGTCGCCGATCGCTTCTTCATGGCACTTCAGCCGCTGTTCGCGCCATAGGACTCGTCGCCTCCGTGGAGCGACAGCAACCGCGTCGATGCGCGACGTCCCCGGTGCCCGCGCGGATCGCCTGACGATCTCGCCGATTCACGAACGCGACAGACGCGCGATGCGCGCGGCCACGGTCGGGTACCGCGCCGCGAGTTCGGGCCCCTGGGCCAGCTCGAAGTCAGCGAACTCGAAGCCGGGTGCGACGGTGCAGCCCACCAGGCAGTGCGACGCCCCGGCGACGAGCTCGGTGCCGAACCAGGTTCCCGCGGGAATCACCACTTGCGGTCGCTCCGCCGCGGCGAAGTCCAGACCCAGCCGCGCGACGTCAGAGCGCCCGTCCGAATAGAGCCGCAAGATCTCGAGCGGCCCGCCCTCGTATAGGTGAAAAATCTCGTCCGACAGCAGCCGATGAAGATAGGTCGCGGGCGCAGCGGCGGTGATCAAAAAGTAGATCGCCGTGCCGGCTGCGCGCGGTCCCGCGTGGGTCGGCGCCGACACGGTATTCGGTGCCCGGTAGCTTTCGACGAAGAAGCCGCGCTCAGGGTGCGGATTCAGGCCCAGCCGGGCGACGATTTGTGCCACGCGATCGCTACCTTCGGTGCTCACGCCGGTACGTTATCACCGTCGTCCGCGCTCGGGTGGGCAACGTCCGCCGCCATAGCGCGGGAGTCTGGATACACCGGCGACACATCCAACCCCAGCGCCTCGGCGTTGTCGCGCAGACGTCCGTCAGTCGACAAGACTGCAGCAAGCGCGACCTCCCTGGCGAACAGAACAGCCGTTGCCAGCGCGCTCGCGTCCGCGTCTTCAGGGACAATCGACGGAGAAGTTCACGCGGCGACCGCGCAAGTGGTGATGACGTCGCGCTGAGGCGCACAAGGTATAGGGTTTCCGGCGACGACGACCGTGTCGCCTTTCCTTCTTATTTGACCTGGCCGTCGCGATCTCGTCGAGGGTCGGTCCCGTTACGCGCCAGCACGTTCCGCCGAAACGGGGAGCCCGGCGCTCGGCGGCGTCCGGGGCAAGCAGCCGCGCACTGACGACTGCCGCGCTTTGGAGCTCGGCGAGTTTGTCTATCGCCGCAGTTCGCGATCTTTTATGCGACGTATGGCCTCGTCGAGCGTCAGGTCGGACAAGATATCGGCCCCATCGTCTTGCATCGTATCTATTTCTCCTTTATCATAGACACATGATCCACACGCCGAACCGAACCGTTGGCATATCTGAAGAGTCCCCCATCACGGGGCCAGGGCTTCCGGTCGCATCGATCGTCATTCCGGCGCACAACGAAGGGCGCGTGATTGAGCGCCTCCTTGTCTCCATCCTGAGGGGCGCGCAGCCAGGCGAGTTCGAGATCGTTGTCGTCTGCAACGGGTGCTCGGACGACACCGCCGCTCGGGCACGCCGCTTCGAGCCCCAGGTTCAGGTCTTCGAAACCCCCGTCGCCTCGAAGACTCGGGCGCTGAACCTTGGGGACGCTCACGCAACGGCGTTTCCTCGGTTCTACGTCGACGCGGACGTTCAGATTTCGGCCAGCGCGATTCGGGACGTGGCGACGCTCCTCGACGAGCGCAGTTCAATTGTCGTGGCGGCTCCGCAAGCGATGGTAGCTTACGAAGATCGACCCTTCCTGGTGCGCGCCTTCTATCGAACCTGGACTCGCCTTCCCTATTTCTCTGAGAACATGATCGGGTCAGGCGTGTACGCCTTCTCACGTGCCGGGCGAGGGCGGTTTGACCGATTCCCAGACATCACCGCCGACGACGAGTACGCACGCCTGATCGCGTCGCCCAGCGAACGCCGTTCGAGCCCTACATCGACCTTTACGATCTACCCGCCCCGGACTCTTCGGGGACTGCTCGACATCATGACGCGCGCGCGATCGGGGATGTACGAATTTGAGAAGGCGTTTCCCGAGCTGAGCGCGAACAACAACACCGACTCGCTGCGTAGCCTGCAAATCATCGCAACCACCCCATCGATGTGGCGGGACGCCCCGATCTATTTGGGCATCATGTTTCTTGCCAAGCTCCGCGCCCAGCGACGATTGCGCAGGGGCGACACACCCGTCTGGGAACGGGACGATACCTCGCGTCAGTAGTCCGTGACCGCTCCGAAGTCTGGGGAGGCCGGTGCACTCTGGGATGCCGCGAGCCGAACGCCAGATTGCTCTTGTATTGCGCCATAACGTCTCCTATACTAGAGCCCATGATTCGAGCACTCGATGCGACGGTGGCTCAGGAGCTGATAGCGCGCGGAGAGCTGGCGGTGGTTGACGTGCGGGAGCCGCAAGAATGGTCGGGGGGCCACCTCCCCGGTGCGCGCCTTGTTC
>JADGRC010000375.1 GCA_017881245.1 Pseudomonadota bacterium | reverse complement strand
AGGATTGGGCCGCCGTGGCGGACATGAAGTTGTCGCGCTCGGTGTCGCGCTCGATCTTGTCGACCGGCTGGCCTGTGTGCTGGGCATAGATTCCGTTGATGATGTCCCGCGCTTTGAGGATCTCCCTGGCGTGGATCTCGATGTCCGTCGCCTGGCCCTGCATCCCCGCCAGTGGCTGATGGATCATGATCCGGGCATTCGGTAGTGCGTGGCGTCGGCCCTTCGCTCCCGCGGTCAGCAACAGGCTGGCCATGGAAGCTGCCTGGCCCACGCAGTAGGTCGCGACGGGGCAGCGCACCGCTTGCATGGTGTCGTAGATGGCCAGTCCGGCCGTCACCTCCCCTCCTGGTGAGTTGATGTACATCATCACGTCCTTGTCGGGGTCCTCGGACTCGAGGAACAGGAGCTGCGCCACGATGACGTTGGACACCTGGGCGTCGATGGCCGAGCCCAGGAAGACGATACGGTCGTTGAGCAGGCGGGAGAACAGGTCCCAGCCTCGCTCGCCGCGGTGGGTCTGCTCGACGACGGTGGGGACCAGGTCCGAGCTGATATCGACAAAATATCCCTTCATCTCTCCTCCGTTGTGGCAAGCCAGGCGACCAGTGCCGCCCGGGAAAAGCGCCAGACGTCACCGAGCTTGCGCCCGGGCAGCTTGCCTGTCTCGGCGAGCTCGGTGACGACCGGCTCGTCCAACTGGAGGAAGTGGGCGGCCTGTTCGGCGTTCAAGACCTCGGGGGGGTCGTAAGGATGGAAAGAGTACGAGCCCAGAGTGGCGCCGGGTTTGGGGGTCTCGAAGGTCACCTTGTGACTCGCCGTCGTGCTCAGCTCGTGGAGCCCCCGACGGCTGTCGGGATCGACGTACCTTGACACCAGGCGGGCGACGAGATCCTTCTTGCGAATCCCCAGCGCCTCGGCCGCACGGTCGAGCTTGTCGACCGCAGTGGCCGGCAGGCGAACGAAGAGTGCTCCTTCTGATGACGTCTTCTTGGGCATATCCATAAGATATCTCCAGATATCACACTGTCAACGATGTTGCCCGAAGCGGGGCGTTCTCGATCCACGCTCAGTCGCGCACAAGCACGACTTGATCGCTGAACGCGCTCTCGATCGCTGCGAACAGTGTGAACAGTGTGAACAAGGGCCGAAGTCACTGCGCGTCTGTTATTGGGGGCGGAAACGGCCTGTGAAGGCAACTTGACCACCGGCATTCCGGATCTGTGTGAACTCGTCGGGTGCTGGCACCGGTGCTATCGTCCCAGCGTGTGGTCATCGTCGTCGATACCAGCGTGCTCGTCTGGGCTTTTCTCGGCCCCGGGGGGCCAAGCCGCGAAGTGCTGCGGCGGTGCCTCCAGGGAACCTACGTTCCCCTCATGGGGGTGTCGCTGTTTCACGAGCACGAATCCGTGCTTGGCCGATCGGAGCTTCTCGACCGGAGTCCCCTCACGCCAGCCGAACGCAGGGACCTCTTGGATGCCTATCTCAGGGTGTGCCGCTGGACACGCGTCTATTTTACCTGGCGACCCAACCTTCGTGATGAAGGCGATAACCACGTGCTCGAGCTCGCGGTGGCCGGAGGCGCCGAAACGATCGTTACGAACAACACTCGGGACTTCCGCGGTGGCGATCTCCATTTCGAGGGTCTGCGCATCCTGACGCCACAGGCGATGCTTAAGGGGTAGACAATGGCAACACTTACAATTCGCATACAGGACGAAATCCACGTGCGGCTCCGACAGCTCGCGGTCGCTCGTGGGATCAGCGTCAACAAGTTGATGGAGGAGTTATCGACCGCGGCGCTGGCCGAGTTCGACGCGGAGGTTCGCTTTCGCGCGCGCGCCGCACGCGGTCGGCGCGGGGTCGGCCTCGCTCTGCTCGCGAAGCTCGACCGGTCGGCGCCCGGGCGCGCGAAGCGGCGCGCCGCCTGAGTAGACCCGTCGGATTGGGTTTCGTCGGACAGTTGCAGCAACAGCTGGGTTGCCTGGGTTCTCGCGTGGTCGGCGCGAAAACGGGAAGCAGATAAGATGTGAAGTAAGATGCAAACCAAACGTCTTACTGGGGCGTGGTCGACGACTGTGTTGTCCCAGAAGGGTCAAGTCGTCATTCCCATCTCCCTTTCCGGCCCGAGTCCGTTAACGGAGCGCGAGGGTTGCGTCAACGGCCGCCGTTAGGCAGTCTTGCGGGCATGCTCAACACCCAGACGTTTCGCATCGCTGCCCTGCTGTCGCCGACACTCGCTCTATTGTCCGGAACGGCACACGCCAAGTTGCACAACGAGACCGTCGAGTACAAGGATGGCGACGTGGTGCTGGAAGGCTATCTGGCGTACGACGACGCCGGGCCCACGAAGAAGCCCGGGTTCCTGGTGGTCCACGACTGGATGGGCGTCAGCGCCGAGACGAAGCGCCGTGCCGACATGTTGGCCGGCCTCGGCTACGTCGCGTTCGCCGCCGACGTTTACGGAAAGGGCGTTCGTCCTGTCGATATGAAAGCGGCCGCCGCCGAATCCGGAAAATGGAAGGGGCAGCGCCCCGAGTTGCGCAAGCGAGCGCGGGCCGCCCTCGACTTTCTGGCCGCGAACAAGCACGTCGACCCCGCGCGCCTCGTCGCGGTGGGCTATTGCTTCGGCGGGACGGTGGCGCTGGAGACCGCCCGAAGCGGCGCGCCTCTCGTGGCCACTATCGTCTTTCATGCCGGACTCGACACGCCGACGCCCGGCGACGCCAAGGCGATCAAGGGCAAGGTCCTGGCCCTTCAGGGCGGCGACGACCCGTTCGTCCCGGCCGCTCAGGTGCAGGCGTTCGAAAAGGAGATGCGAGAGGGCGGCGTCGATTGGCAGCTCGTCTCATACGGCGGCGCCGTCCACGCGTTCACGATCGCCAATGCTGGCACCGACAATTCGAAGGGTGCGGCCTACAACGAGAAGGCGGACCGCCGTTCGTGGGAAGCGATGAAAACTTTCCTCGCCGAGCTGTTTCCCAAGAAGCACGGTTAGCGCTGGGCGCGACCCCGCGGCGTCAGACCCGCACGGTCTTCCAGCGCCCGCGCCGGAAGATCGTCACCGATACGACCGCAATCGCGGAGAACGCGGCGGCGATCGCGATGAATGCGCCCTTCGGCCCCATCCCCAGCGGTCGCGCCAGGATGTAGGCGAGGGGGAGCTCGCCCACCCAGAAGCAGCCGAGGTTGATGAGCGTCGGCGTCAGCGTGTCGCCGGCGCCGTTGAATGCCTGCGAAACCACCATGCCGTAGGCGTAGAACGCGAAGCCGGCGGCGACGATGCGCAGGCACTGGCTGCCATACTGGACGACAATGGGCGCGTTCGAGAACAACCGGACGATGTCCGTCGCGAACACGACGAACCCCAACCCCACCGTTCCAAGGAAGATCAGGTTGTACAAGGCGGCCCGCCACACCGCGCGCTCGCCGCGCTCGGGAGCGCCTGCCCCCAGGCTTTGCCCGACCAGCGTCGCCGCCGCGTTGCCGAGACCCCACGACGGCAGCAGGGCGAACATGATGACACGGATCGCGATGCCGTAGCCCGCGAGCACGCTGCTGCCGAAGGTCGACAAGATTCGAACCAGGCCAATCCAGCTGCTGGTCGCGATCACCATCTGCAGCGCACCTCGGCGGGCGATGCGAAAGATCATGTGCATGGCCCCCGGGTCTATCGCGAGGTGCTCGCGGCGCACGGCCAGGCGCCCGGCACCACGCCGGAGCGACCAAAACTGGTAGAGCACGCCCGTCCCGCGGCCGATCACGGTCGCGACCGCGGCACCCGTGACGCCCAGGCGCGGCGCCGGCCCGAGCCCGAAGATCAGCACGGGCCCGAGGAGGATGTTGATCCCGTTCGCGAGCCACAACGTCCGCATCGTGACCGATGCGTCGCCCGCACCGCGGAAGGCCGCGTTGTTCACGAACAGCAGCACGATCACGACGCAGCTGCCCAGCATGATGCGCGTGAAGCTCGATCCGGTCGCCAGCACGGAGGGTGACGCGCCCATGATCTCGAGCAGCGTCGGTCCGGCTAGGCCGCCGACCAGCCCCAGCACCAGCGCGATGCCGAGGCCGACGATGATCGCTTGCACGGTGGCGCGCGACGCCCCGTCGCGATCTCCGGCGCCCGTGCGCCGCGCGACGATCGCCCCCACGCCCATCGCCACGCCCAAGGACAGCGCGTAGATGATCGTCAACATCGACTCGGTGAAGGTGACCGTCGCGTTCGCGTCGGGGCCGAGCTTCGACACCCAAAAGATGTCGGCGACGGCGAACACCGACTCGCCCATCATCTCGAGGACCATCGGCACGGCCAACAGCAAGATGGCCCGCGACAACGGTGTCTTGGTCAGATCGCGGCGCGAGCCGCGCAGGGATTCGAGCACCACGGACCAGAAGCCGGGCTCGCCTCCGGCATCAGGTGCGTCCCCCGCCCGATGCGAGATGGCGGGCGTCGCGGACGCACTCGCGTCGGCGGGTGCTTCGGAGGTTTGAGGTTCCATCGTCGTCATCCCTGAATTTCCAGGGCACAGGTAGTACGGGACGAAACGCCTTCGGACAAGGAACATTTCGAGTTCTGCCGCCGCCGCGAAACCTCATGCCGGGTCGCGGCCCGCCGCCCTATCCTCCTCATGGGCGATGACGTCGACGATCTTCGGTGCACTACCGCTCCCGAATCACGGGACATCCCCTTGCTGTGCTGGGGCGGGAAGTGCCCTTGGACGCTGTCAAAAGGAAATCTCGAAGCGTAGGGCTAAGGCCATCCCGTCATTTCGCGTCGGATCGGTGCCCGGATGCACGACGTACTGCAGGTCGGGCTGGAGTGCCAGGTGTTTGCCGAGCTGAAACAAGTAGCTGAGCTCGATGGTCGTCTCCGCTTCCTTCACCGGAAGTGTCTGTCGCCGGTGGAACTCCACGAAATGGGAACCATTTCGGGCTCTGGCGACGGCAAAACCCAACTCGTCGTTTTCCAACGCAGACAAGAGCCCGGCGACGGTTACGCCGCCACCGGCATAGAGGCCGAAACGATTGACTCGCGCGTCCCCCAATCCCAACTCCGCAAACACTTTGATCTCCCGCCCGGAGCGGACGGTACTGCGGTAAACGAGCTCGTCTCCAATGACGTAGGCACCGGCGCTGCCTCGATGCCGAACGGGATTGCCCTCTGGGTCTTGCTCGCTCAGGTCATCGAACATCGCCGTGTAGAGCCAACCTCCAACCGCGATCTTTCCGTCATAGGGCCGATAAGCGGGACCGCGTCCGATTCGGAACCTCGACCCAGCTGGGTTACCTCCGGAGACCGGACGGGAGAGCAGAGCGCCTTCGCCTATCAGCAGTAAACCATCCCCGCGCTGGAACACAGCGTGCCTCCCTTCAGAGCGATCGATCGGTACCCCGTCGAGGATGGCGGCGCGAATGACGGTGTTCGGGGTGGGTTTGACGGCCAGCCGACATCCCACACTAGTATTGGGAAAGATTGAAGGCCCCCCCTGACCGCTCTGCGCAAATTCGGGACCCACGCCAAACGAGCTGTTCAAGAACAGACTGGCGGATTGCAGCCGGTAGAACTCAGTATTGATGTCGTAACGACCAATCAGCACCGATATCCGATTTTCGGATAGATTTTGCTGAACCCAAGCCTCGTAGATCTGCCACCCGGCGGGCGCCTCGAGATTGCTAACCCCCTGGGCGTCCCCAACCAGACCACTTGGACGACCGCCGTGTGTCACGAGGCCATTGAGAAACAACGTGGACCCCCGCCAACCGAGCAAGCGCTCGCCGTCTACCGTGAGAGGGAGGCGGAGAGCGCCGAGATAGACGGCTCCCTTATGCTCTCCTCCCCGCGCGTTCACCAGACCTTCGCCGTCATACACGGCGGAGAAGTCGACGCCATGTTCGGCCGCGTCCGCCCAGACGTTTATCATCGGTGCCAGCATCAACAAAATGCTGGCTGAGACGGTGGTGGACACCTTCACAGAAGAGCTCCCCCGCCGCGGAGCGGGGAAATTCGGCGGTTCGGGAGCGGTTCGGGTTCGCATATTTTGGAACCGACAAGGTCGAGCAGCAAGTCTCCGGTCGGCGTCCCCGACAGTACGTTCGCATAGTCCCACGTCGGGCCAAGATAACTCCGCCACTCCCCGATCAGCCCCCAAGACTCCGTTTCTGCGGCAGCGCCCGTTCAGGTCTGGCACCAAGACGGTCATGCAGACGCTTCGGGTACCACGACCTATACCTGGAAGATGGTGATCTACGAAAACAGCACCCCGATCACCGATACTCGGTTCGACCTTGCGTTGGTCTTGAAAGGCATGGTGAGCCGAGGCCTGATCGAGGCCACCAATGCCGTGCAAGGTGTCGAACTCATCACGGAAGTCTCAGGAGGCTCGGGGAAGCTCTGGCTCAACCGGTTCAATGTTGCGGTCCAATAAATGTGGCGTGACTGTGCGATTCGCGCTGGTGCCCAGGCGATCCAGTAAGACGTGCTGCGAAACTGGTCCGTGAACCGTCCTGCAGAGTCGAAATCAACATGTCTACGTGCTCGTCAGGCCCGGGCGGACCACGACGCGGTGTGAACCACGAAGCGCGCCGCGTCGGCGCGGCTCAGAGCCCGTGCACGGGCACGGTCCCCCCGAGGTCACCAGTCCGGCGATGGTTGTAGATCAGCACGGGTGCGTCGGAACGCACGTTCACCGAGCCGAGGAACACCGTCGGCAGGCCCATGTCGGCGATCAAGTTCTCGGTGAAGTACTGCTGATTCGCCGGAATCGTGATCAAGTAGGGTGCCCCGGCAGCCGAGCCGGTGGCGTTAAGCGCGACGATCTCGACCAGCGCCGGCTGACGGTTGGGGTTCGACACGGCGAACCTGGTGACCGTCGCGGGGGTGGCCGCGGCGGCAAGCCCCAGCCCCCCGGCGAACGCGCTGCCTTCGCCGAACGCGCTCGCGACCGACCTGCTGAGGAGGCCCGTGAAGGGCTCGATGCGGATGACGAGCGGGCTGAAGGCGCTGTCGAGGGCCGTGAGCTGATCCGTGACCGCCGGATCGCCGTTGGCACGGTCGATCAGCCGCCCGTGCGCCGTCACGGCCTGCGGAGTCTCGATGGTGAGGAAGCCGCGCTTCCCCGTGGGCTGCGGGCTCGTGCTCCGTAGGACCCAGCGCACGATGTCTGGAATCGGCACGGCGCTGTTGAACTCCACCTGTGTGTCGCGGCTGGTCACCGCGCCGGTCGTGCCATCGACGAAGCTGATGGTCACGTCGGCTGTGCTGGTCCCCGGGTTGCTGAGGTCGAGCGCGGTCGAGAAGGCAGCGCTATCTTCGACGTACGGCACAGTGACCAACGAGCCCGCGTCGGACAGGGAACGCACGGGCTCGAAACCACTGAAGCTCTTATTCGGCACGCGCTCCCGAGCGACGACGGCCACAGGGTGATCGGCGCTCCAGCTGAGCTGCCCGATGGTCCCGCGAGACAGCCCCAGCTGGGTGACGATGTCCGGGTAGCTGACGGTGGCATGGGGCTTGATCGGGACCAGGCTCGCAGCCGCTGGAGCGTCTCCGCCTTCCGGAGGATAGACCACCAGTTGCAGCAGCGCCGTGCTGCTCGACAGGTTCGAGAATACAGTCTGGGTCTTGTAGTCCTTCGAGCGAATGACCGGCACGAAACCGGCGGTGCGTCCCGAAAGCGGAACCCCGTCCTCGTAGGCGTTGTCGCTGGTATCGTTGGCCACGAGTGAACCCATAGCGTGGAAGATCTCCGTACCGAAGATGGTCAGGCTGCCGGCGAAATTCTGCAAGTTGGTCTTGCCCCGGACGGCCCGGATGATATCCGGGATGGCCTTGGCTTCGCTCGCTGCCACCGAGACCGTGAGCGAGCTGTCGATGTTCCCGTTCTGGCCATAGAGCACGCAAGTCGCCTGCATGTCGGTGCCGCTGATGTTGTCGAGCACCAACGCCGTTCGTTCGTTGCTGACCCCAGCGACGTTCCCGTTCCCGTCCACCACCAGCGGCAGAACGTTGGCGGATGAGAGGTTGCCCGCCTGACACAGGTGCAGACGCCATTGGTCGGGAACCGTCGAATTGCCATCATAGCCCCCGACAAGGAAGAACGCGTTGCCGAACCCCGTCCCTTCGGTGTTGTCGACGCCCGCGGTGGCGGCGGTGATGGGTGCCCCCTCGCTCCACGCGTTGGTCGCAGGATCGAAGACCTGGGTGCGCGTCACTGGACGGCCGCCCACGACGATCGCCCGGCCGCCCACGACGCCGACCGCAGGATCCGTCACCCCGACGATGAGCGACGGTCCGGTTCGCCAGGTGTCGCTCCGCGGATCGTAGATGACGT
>JADGRC010000374.1 GCA_017881245.1 Pseudomonadota bacterium | reverse complement strand
TGTCCGGGTGTCCGGAGTCCTGGTCGACGGGTACAAATATGTATACACTTTTGTATCATGGCGCAGACGGTTCGGATTGACGAGGGCACCCATGGGATTCTCCGGGATTTGGCGAAGGCCGACGGGGTGAGCCTGAACGAAGAGCTCGCCCGTGCTGTCGAGGCACGCCGGCGCGAGCGATTCTTCGCTGACCTGACCGCCGGCTATGCCGATCTCACCGACAAGGAGCGCCGCGAGGAACTGACCGAGAGAGCGCTCTGGGAGGGCACGCTTCGAGATGGCCTGGACGACGAATGAAGCGAGGCGAGATCTGGAGGGTCGCTCTCGATCCGACCGTTGGTCACGAACAAGCGGGGACGCGGCCAGCTCTCATTTTGTCGGTGGACCAGTTCAACGCCTCGGGCGCCGATCTGGTTGTTGTGCTGCCCCTCACCAGCAAGCATCGAGCTTTGCCTTCCCGGGTCCGGGTGACACCGCCGCAGGGGGGATTGTCGAAAGAGAGCTGGATCATCTGCGAACAGCCACGCACCGTTGCGAAGAGTCGACTGGGAAAACGCATGGGCAGCGTTCGGCTGCCTACGTTGCACGCGGTTGACGTAGTGGTTTGCTTTCTTCTGGGATTTCCGTCGCCGCCCGGCTGACCGCTTTCGCGTTGAAGGGATCGAGTACCCCGCGGGCGGCGACGGACGCGAGCCGGGCCCCGACGCTTGCGCCATCGCGTCAACTTGAAACGCCGTGTAGCGCCGGCGCCGCAGGTCGCGAATCCCTCACGGCAAGACGATAGTCGCCACGTTGGACAAGGCGCTGACGTTGCCGGCGTCGTCGGTGGCGCGGATGGCCGCGCAGTAAGTGGCACCCGGCGTTAGGCCTGTCGCGCGTGCACGCTCGGGCGTTCCTGGCGCGCTCGGTGTTCCCGTGGCGATAGCCGTGGCGGTCGCGAAATCCAGGGGGCACGCGCCGATGCGCAAGTCGGTGCTGGCGGCGCGACCACTCGGGCCGTCGTCGGCGGGCGCGGTCCAGGAGACCACCGCGCTACCCGGAGCAGCGCCAGCGGTGAGCGTCTCTATCTCCGCGACCACGGCATCGTAGGAACCGCTGGCTTGTCCGGCGAGGCGCGTCGCGCGCACTTCCAAGAAACGTAAGGCCGTGGCGGTGAAGGGAATCAGGACGGGCTGTCCCGGGAGCGCGGCGATTCCTGTCTGGCTGGCGACGGTGGTCCAGGCGAGGCCATCCGGGCTGACCCGCACGGTCACGTCCGGCGGAAAGAGATCCGCGAACGCGTCCGATGGCCACAGGCGCACGCGGTCGGCGATCGTGCCTGGGGCGTATTCAACGCGGACCCATTCTTCTTGGCTGGCCGCGCGCGGGGCGCTGGCCCAGAAAGTGTTGTGATCGCCGTCGCTGGCGGCCGCCGCCGCGAAACCGGGAAGCTGCTCGCTGGATGCCGTGACCCCGCGCGAAGTGACCAGTTGGCCACCGGCGGGTGGCAGCGCGATGGTCAGGTCGGCGATTGTCGCGGGCGGCGAAATGTCGGGCAAACGCTTGGTGCTGGCCACCGCCACGTTGGACAGGTGGGATGCGTTTCCGGCGGCGTCCTTGGCGACCAGCGCGAAATGGTACGTCGCTCCCGGGGCCAGGTTGGCAACGGTGACCGTCTGTGACACGCCACTCGCGGCGGGCGGCGGCAGCTCGGGCACCAGTTGCGCCGTCGCGAAATTTCGCGAGCTGAGTGCCCCCGGAAGGAAGCGAATCTCTGCGCTGGCGGCCGTGCCGATGGTGTCGTCGTCGCCCGTCGCGGTCCAAGTCAGCTGGATCTCCGTGTAACCGAGGGTCTTCCCCGTCAGATTCCGAACCGCAGCCGGCGGTACATCGTTCGTCTTGCCGGCGACGACCGCGGAGAGTGCTCCGACGTTTCCTGCCTCGTCGACGGCGCGAATCGACCAGTAGTACGTCGTTTCGCCACGCAATCCCGTCACGGACATCGTTTGCAGCAACCCCGCGCCAAGCGGCGCTGGCACCCCCGGAACCGCGGTCGCCGTGCTCAGGGATCCCTCGGTGAATGGTTGTGTAGCGCGGAACAGCTGATATTGCGTGGCCTTGCCGGAATATCCGTCATCGCCGGGGGCGACCCAAGTCAACTGGGCGCGCCCATCGGTGGCGGACGCCGAATACGCGTCCACGTCGGCCACGATCGCGTAGTGTTTTCCGAAGCTGACGCCGGTGGTGGTGACGGCGAGACGCACGTATCGTCCCGATTCGGCCGGGAATCCCCACATCAGGGCATCCGATGACGCAGCGGAGAAGGTCTCCTCCGTGACCATGGTCTTCCAGGTGTTGGCATCCGCGCTGACGGCGATCGTGAAGTCACGCGGAAACAGGTCCAGATACTTCGCGTCCGCGGTCATCTGAACCCGATCGAGGGAGACGACCGCGCCGAGATCCAGCGTCAGGCTCTGAGGTGTTTCGCCGTCATTGCCGGCCGAGGCCCACGAGCTGGTGGGATCGCCGTCGATGACGTTCGTGGCGTCCCAGGCCGGCCCGAGGAGCGACGACGCGGTGACCTTGGTGGGGGCGATTCGCTTGCCCTTCGTGTCGGGCAAGGTCACGGTCAGCGATGTCGGTGCACCTGGCTTGGTCAGATCCGGCACGACCACGTTTGGCACGTTCGACAGCGCGCTCCAGGTCTGCGTGTCGTCGACGGTCTTGAGCGCGAAGTAGTAGGTCGTGGATTCCTTCAAATTGCCGACCGTCATGGTTTCGCCGGCGCCGGCCGACTGCGGAGTCGGAGGCGACAGCGGCGTGGCGTTCACGAACGTCGCCGCTGTAATGGGCGCGGTCGCGTAGCGGACGTCGTACGCGACGGCCTGGCCCACGGACCCGTCATCGCCGGGGGCGGTCCACGTCAGCGTGGCCGTGGCGACCGCGTTGGTGACCGTCAGTTGGGCGGCAAGGTCGATCACGGCCCCTGGCGCGACCGGGGCGGTGGTGCCGGCTGCGTCGTTCGATAGGTCGCCCACGTTGCCCGCCTCATCGATGGCGCGAATCGCGAAGTGGAATGTCGTTTCGCCTTTCAGGCCCGTGACGGTGAAGGTTTCGGCGGTGCCCGCGGCGTGGGGCGGGGGCGCGGCGATCGGGGTGGCGGCATCCCAGTTCGCGCCGCTGATCGTAACCGTCGATCGACGCAGATCGTACCGCGTCGCGGTTCCGTCTGTTGCGTCGTCGCCCGTGGCGGTCCAGTGCAAGACGACGCTGCCGGCCGCGCTGCCGGCCGCCGCGCCCAGATCGCCGACCGCCGCGGGGGGCAACGTGTCCTCCGTCGGCGCGGAGAACACGTTGGAGAGCGGCGACCAGTTGTTGCGATCGTCCTTGGTCTTGACTGCGAAGTAGTAGGTCTTGTTGGCGCCGAGGCCACTGACCGTCGCGGTCTCCGCCGTACCGGCACCTTGTGGCGGCAGGATCGCGAATCGCGATGCCACTCCGAAAGTGGTCGCCGTGATGGGTGTCGTGGCGTATCGCAGGTCGTATTCCACCGCTGTGCCAACCCGGTCGTCGTCGCCGGGCGCGGTCCAGCCGAGCGTCATGCTGCCGGTGCCGCGCCCAAGTTGTCGCAGGTCGGTGATGGCGCCGGGCGCGACGTCCATGGTCATGCCGGTCGCGTCGTTCGACAGGGCCGATACGTTTCCGGCATCGTCGCGCGCCCGCAGCATCAGGTGGATCAGGGTCTCGTTCGGCAGGCCCGAAACCGTGAAGCTCTGTCGTATCCCAGCGGCGGCGGGGGGCGGCGTCGTC
>JADGRC010000373.1 GCA_017881245.1 Pseudomonadota bacterium | reverse complement strand
TTCACCGAGCGCTTCGGCTGGATCTTGCCGGACGCCGAGACGATCGCCTCGAGATCGCGCCGCTTCACGGTTTCCGCCGTGACCGTCGGTTTGGGCGTCCTCCTGAACCAGAGGTTGGCCGCAACCACCGCGCCACCAAGGACAATGATGAGGGACCCAATCAGCAGTTTCTTGGTCGACACGTGGTCACACCCCTCCACGAATGGTTTGAATGGCGGCGAGGATCAGGGCGCCTGTGGCATACAGGCCGAAGAGCCACACGGCGATCGATCGCGCACGTTTCCGGTAGAGCACACCGAGCCCGATGCTCAGGACCACGATCCACCACGCCGCAAAGAGGTCGATGGATCCCAGCAGCCGCGCGGGAAAGCCTCCTTCGCCGAGCATCGGGAAGAACACTCCCAGGCTCGTCGCGCCTCCGATCGATTCCCGCACGTAGTTGAGCGGTGCGACGAACACGGCCTGAAGCGCGAAGACGGCCCAGGAATGGACGACCACCGCGAAGAGTTGCCGGAACGTGGCCTCAGCGCCCAGCCCGGCGGAAAACACCGCCGCGACGATTCCGGACAGCAGGACCCATCGCACGGGCCAGCCGAGGAGGATGTTGCCGGCCGCGAGATACGGCACATAGCGCTGGGCCAGCTCGATCCGCACGTACATCTGGTCGGTGACCGTGACGCCGAGGGACTCGATCTGTCGAACCTGCTGGTCGAGGACCGCCAGACGGCCCACATCGGTGACAAGAAAGCCGACCGTGCAGATGGCGGCGACGACCGTCGTGAGAAAGGCCGTGCCGAGCCAGCGCGGATCGGCAATTACGGCGGCGAACGTCTCCCGTGGAGACGCTATAATGCCCACAAGGCGCGCCGATAGACCGGCGCGGTTGGACTCGGGGCGAAGCGGCTGATCGTCGTGGCTCATCGTGGGCATTGAAGGCCCGGCAGTGGCGGGGCCAACTGGAGAACCCCTGTGCTTGGACGAACGGGCCCGCGTGAAAGTTCAATCGCGTGCGCCCGGCGTTCCCGGCTTCGGCCGGCCCGGCCGCCGGGTCGACCCCGGGGTTTCTTGACAGCGCATGTCCCGTTCATTAGGATGCATCGCTTGGTCCCGGTGTTCGGTGCCGAGGCCCAGCAGTGATCGGAGAGACAGACTTGTTCAACCTTGTTCCCAGCGCGCTGTTCTTCACCAAGGGCGTCGGAAAGCACCGCGAGAAGCTGACCTCGTTCGAGCTCGCGCTGCGATCTGCGGGCATCGCCGCCTGCAACCTCGTACGGGTGTCGAGCATCTTTCCGCCGGGGTGCCGCATCCTGTCGCGCGCCGAGGGCGTGAAGCGCCTCAAGCCGGGGCAGGTGACCTTCGTCGTCATGTCCGAGGCGGCCACCCGGGAGCCCCACCGTCTGATTGCCGCGACCGTGGGCGTGGCCATCCCGCGCGACAACAAGCTGTACGGATACCTGTCCGAACATCACAGTTTTGGCGAGAACGAGGACACGGCCGGCGATTACGCCGAGGAGTTGGCGGCCGAGATGCTGGCCACCACGCTCGGTCTGGACTTCGATCCGGACAAGAGCTGGGACGAGAAGAAAGAGGTCTATCGCCTCTCCAACCAGATCGTTCGCACGCAGAACGTGACGCAGACAGCCGTCGGTGACAAGAAAGGCCTGTGGACGACGGTCGTGGCTGTGGCCGTTCTCGTTGGCTGATCGCGCCCCTGTTCCCTTTCTCGCCGCCAGGCACATCGAACCGCACGATCCGTCCGACTGCCGCCGGTCCTCGTGATTGTACAGCCCGTCACAGGTGTCCATCATGCCTTTCAAAATTGTGAGTTCGTGTCAGAGGCTGCCCGCGCCCCGCCGTGTCGGCCGGGCGCGACGCCTGGCGTGCCTGAGTGTGATGTTGGGTCTGATCCCGTCGACCGTCCGGGCACAGGCGTTCGAAGCCGTCGGGACCCGGGCACAAGGGATGGGTGGCGCGTTTGTCGCCGTGGCCGATGACGCGACCGCCGTGTACTGGAATCCGGCGGGGTTGGCGACCGGGGCGATGGTCGACATCCAGTGGGGCCTCCAATTTCTCGACACCATCGACGCGCCAGGTCAGCCGCTCAATCCAGGGGAGGCCGTCTCGCGGGGGACCTCCCGTCTGATCGCCTTGGGCGTGCCTGCCCTGGGGCTGTCATACTACCGCCTGCACGAAGCCGGCGCCGCCGCGCCTACAGTCGGGGCCCCGGGTAGCCGAGAAACCGGGAGTGGGGGAGGGCTGCAAGTGGATGCCTTCACGACCCGCAACTTCGGGATTACGTTGCTGCAATCGGTTGCAGATGGGGTGGTTGTCGGTGCGACCGTCCGCGTCGTTCGGGGCATGGTGGCCAGCGGGACGGCCTCCGGGGTGGCTCTCCCGGACGAGGGGCTCGACGCGGCGGATGCGCTCACGGGGCGGGCCCGTACGACCCTCGACGTGGACGCGGGCGCCATGGCGTCGTTTGGTGTCGTGCGCGTTGGGATCGTGGCGCGTAACCTGCGCGAGCCGGTGTTCGGACTGGAGGCAGGTTCGGGCGGTGTCACGCTTCGACGCCAGGTCCGGGTGGGGGTGGCGATCGTCCCGCGCTCGCAGCCGACCGGGACACACGGCCCTTTTACCGTGTCTGTCGATGCCGACCTGACGCGCAACGACGGTCCGCGGGGGGTGCAACGGAACGTTGCCGCAGGGATCGAACGATGGTGGGCCGGCGGACGGCTGGGTGCCCGGGCAGGCGTGCGGGCCAACACGCTCGGGCCGCGGCGGCCGGTCGCGGCCGCGGGTATCAGCATCGGGGTGCGCCGCTCGACGTTTGTCGAGGGACAACTGACGCAGGGGCGAGCGGCATCGGACCGCAGCTGGGGGATGGCGACAACAGTGACATTTTAGGTCAGCTATTGACGTATTATGTCATTCGCGATAGCGTGAAGGTTTCTTCTTCGGATTCGCGGATTTAAATGGCAGTTCGCATAGGGGAGCTTCTTCTCAAAGAGAAGCGCATCACGCCGGAGCAGCTTCAGGAGGCCTTGAACTACCAGCGGGCCAATGGGGGGAAGCTCGGCTTCAACCTCGTCAAGCTGGGCT
>JADGRC010000372.1 GCA_017881245.1 Pseudomonadota bacterium | reverse complement strand
TTCACCGAGCGCTTCGGCTGGATCTTGCCGGACGCCGAGACGATCGCCTCGAGATCGCGCCGCTTCACGGTTTCCGCCGTGACCGTCGGTTTGGGCGTCCTCCTGAACCAGAGGTTGGCCGCAACCATCGCGCCACCGAGGGCAATGATGAGGGCTCCAATCAGCAGTTTCTTGGTCGACACGTTGTCACACCCCTCCACGAATGGTTTGAATGGCGGCGAGGATCAGGGCGCCTGTGGCATACAGGCCGAAGAGCCACACGGCGATCGATCGCGCACGTTTCCGATAGAGCACGCTGAGCCCCACGCTCAGGACCACGATCCACCACACGGCAAAGAGGTCGATGGCTCCCAGCAGCCGCGCTGGAAAGCCCCCTTCGCCGAGCATCGGGAAGAACACTCCCAGGCTCGTGGCGCCTCCGGTCGATTCCCGCACGTAGTTGAGCGGTGCGACGAACACGGCCTGAAGCGCGAAGATGGCCCATGAATGGACGACCACCGCAAAGACTTGCCGGAACGTGGTCTCACCGCTCAGCCCGCCGTTGAAGACGGCCACGAGAATTCCCGACAGCACCAGCCAGCCCAGCGGCCAGCCAACCAGAATGCCGCCGCCAGCCAGATAGGGCACGTAGCGCTGGACCGACTCGATCCGCGCGTACATCTGATCGGTGACCGCGACGCCAAGGGACTCGATCTGTCGAACCTGCTGGTCGAGTGCCGCCAAACGGCCCACGTCGGTGAAGAGAAAGCCGGCCGTGCAGATGGCGGCGACGACCGTCGTGAGCAGGGCCGCGCCAAGCCAGCGCGGATCGGCAATTACGGCGGCGAACGTCTCCCGTGGAGACGTTATAATGCCTACAACGCGCGCCGGCAGACCGGCGCGGTCGGACCCGGGGCGAAGCGGCTGATCGTCGTGGCTCATCGTGGGCATTGAAGACCCGGCAACGGCGGGGTCACCTGAAGAACCCGTGTGCTTGGACGAACGGGCCTGGGTGAAAGTTCAATGGCTCGCGCCCGCGCCCGGTGTTCCCGGTTTCCCTCGGCCCGGCCGCCGGGTCGACCCGGGGTTTCTTGACAGCGCATGTCCCGTTCATTAGGATGCAACGCTTGGTCCCGGTGTTCGGTGCCGAGCTCCAGCAGCGATCGGAGAGACCGACTTGTTCAACCTTGTTCCCAGCGCGCTGTTCTTCACGAAAGGCGTCGGAAAGCACCGCGAGAAGCTGACCTCGTTCGAGCTCGCGCTGCGGTCCGCCGGCATCGCCGCCTGCAACCTGGTGCGCGTGTCGAGCATCTTTCCGCCGGGCTGCCGCATCCTGTCGCGCGCCGAGGGCGTGAAGCGCCTCAAGCCGGGGCAGGTGACTTTCGTCGTCATGTCCGAGGCGGCCACCCGGGAGCCCCACCGTTTGATTGCCGCGACCGTGGGCGTGGCCATCCCCCGCGACAACAAGCTGTACGGATACTTGTCCGAACATCACAGTTTTGGCGAGAACGAGGACACGGCCGGCGATTACGCCGAGGAGTTGGCGGCCGAGATGCTGGCCACGACGCTCGGTCTGGACTTCGATCCGGACAAGAGCTGGGACGAGAAGAAAGAGGTCTATCGACTCTCCAACCAGATCGTTCGCACGCAGAACGTGACGCAGACAGCCGTCGGTGACAAGAAAGGCCTATGGACGACGGTCGTGGCTGTGGCCGTTCTCGTTGGCTGATCGCGCCCCTGATTCCTTTCTCGCCGCCAGGCACATCGAACCGCACGATCCGTCCGACTGCCGCCGGTCCTCGTCATTGTACAGCCCATCACAGGTGTCCATTATGGCATTCAAAATCGTGAGTTCGTGTCAGAGGCTGCCCGCGCCTCGGCGTTTTGGCCGGGCGGGACGCCTTGCGTGGCTGGGCGTGATGTTGGGCCTGATTCCGTCGACAGCCTGGGCACAGGCGTTCGAAGCCGTCGGGACCCGGGCACAAGGGATGGGTGGCGCGTTTGTCGCCGTGGCGGACGACGCGACCGCCGTCTACTGGAATCCGGCGGGGTTGGCGACCGGGGCGATGGTCGACGTCCAATGGGACCTCCAGTTTCGCGAGACCATCGACGGGCCAGGTCAGCCGCTCAGTCCAGGGGAGGCCGTGTCGCGGGGGACCTCCCGCCTGGTCGCCGTGGGCGTGCCTGCCCTGGGGCTGTCGTACTACCGGCTGCACGAAGCCGGCGCCGCTGCGCCTACAGTCGGGGCCCTGGGTAGCCGAGAAACCGAGAGTGGGGGGGGGCTGCAAGTGGATGCATTCACCACCCGCAACTTCGGGATTACGTTGCTGCAATCGGTGGCAGATGGGGTGGTTGCCGGCGCGACCGTCCGGGTCGTTCGGGGCATGGCGGCCAGCGGGACGGCCTCCGGGGCGGCGCTCCCCGACGAGGGGCTCGACGCGGCGGATGCTCTCACGGGGCGGGCCAGGACGACCTTCGACGTGGACGCGGGCGCCATGGCGTCGTTTGGCGTCGTTCGCGTGGGGATCGTGGCGCGTAACCTGCGCCAGCCGGTGTTCCAATTGGAAGCAGGTTCGGGCGGCGTCAGGCTTCGACGCCAGGTCCGGGTCGGGTTGGCGATCGTTCCCCGCTCGCGGCCAGCCGGGACGTATGGCCCCTTTACGGTGTCTGTCGATGCCGACCTGACGCGCAACGACAGCCCCCAGGGCGAGCGACGAAACATTGCCTTCGGGGTCGAACGGTGGTGGGCCGGCGGGCGGCTGGGTGCCCGGGCCGGCGTGCGGGCCAATACCCTCGGGCCGCGACGGGCCATCGCTGCTGCTGGCTTCAGTGTTGGCGTGCGGCGTTCGACGTTTGTCGACGGACAACTCACGCGGGGGCAGGCGGGTTTGGACAGAAGCTGGGGCATGGCGACTAGGATGACATTTTAGGTCAACTGTTGACACATTGTGTCATTGGCGATAGCGTGCAAGTGTTCTCTTCGGATTCGTTGATCTAGATGGCAGTTCGCATAGGGGAGCTTCTTCTCAAAGAGAAGCGCATCACGCCGGAGCAGCTCCAGGAGGCCCTGAACTACCAGCGGGCCAATGGGGGGAAGCTCGGCTTCAACCTCGTCAAGCTGGGCTACGTCAAGGACGAGGAGATCACGGCGCTGCTGAGCAAGCAGTACGGCGTGCCCTCGATCAACCTGACGCAGTTCGAGATCGATCCGGCGGTCATCAAACTGATTCCGGCAGAGACCGCCCAGAAATACCAGATCATCCCGTTGAGCCGGTCCGGCGCGACGCTGACGATCGCGATGACCGATCCGAC
>JADGRC010000046.1 GCA_017881245.1 Pseudomonadota bacterium | reverse complement strand
TACGGTGCCGTCATTTATGGCCTGTACGAGAACGCGGACGTGGGCGTGTACAAAGGGATGCCCGGTCTCGCGGACTTCATCCTCAACGGTCGCGCGGCGCGCCTCGGCGAAACGGCGGGCCCGCCGCTTCTGACCCAGGGCGACGATCAGGGTCGTGCCGAGCTCGATGAGTTCAAGAAGCTCTACACGATCCCGAAGTTCCAGGACGCCACCTTCGCACCCGGCCAGGTTGTGAAGGTCGTGATTGGCATGGACGGTGGCTCCACGTCGTCAAAAGCGGTTCTCATCGACTACGACTCGGGCGAGCTGCTCAAAAAGTCGTACATGCTTTCGAAGGGCAACCCGATCGCGGATACCAAGGAGATCCTGGCGGGCCTGAAGAAGTACGTGACGGACCAGGGCGCGGTGATGGAAGTCATGGGCTTTGGCGCGACCGGCTACGCGGCCGACGTGTTGAAAGAATCGGTCAAGTCCGACACCAGCATCGTCGAGACGGTGGCCCACATGATGTCGGCCACGCATTACTTCGGCGATATCGACGTGGTCTGCGACATCGGTGGGCAGGACATCAAGGTGCTGTTCATGCAGAACGGCGATATTCGGAATTTCCGACTGTCCAATCAATGTTCGGCCGGCAACGGAATGTTGCTGCAAGCGATGGCGGATCAGTTCGGCGTCAAGGTCACCGACTACGCGGATGTCGCGTTCGAGGCAAAGCTGTCGCCGAAATTCAGCTACGGCTGCGCCGTATTTCTCGACTCGGACCGGGTGAATTTCCAGAAAGAAGGTTTCTCCAAGGAAGAACTGTTGGCGGGCCTGGCCCAGGTGCTTCCGAAGAACGTCTGGCAGTACGTCGTGCAGATCCCGCGCATGGCCGAGCTGGGCAAGAAGTTCGTGTTGCAGGGCGGCACGCAACACAACCTGGCCGCTTTGAAGGCCCAGGTCGACTACATCAAGGCGCGCGTTCCCGGGGCCGAGGTTTACGTCCACCCGCACACGGGCGAAGCGGGCGCCATCGGCGCGGCGATGGAGACCCGGCGCGTGGTGATGCGCAAGGGCCAATCCACGTTCATCGGCATCGACGCCGCGATCAACCTGGAGTTCCAGGCGGTCAACGACGAGACGACGCGCTGCCATTTTTGTCCCAACCTGTGCGCGCGCACCTTCATCGATACGAAGACTCCCGACGGCAGGACATCGCGATACATCTCGGGCTTCAGCTGCGAAAAGGGCACCGTCGAATCGGAAGACGCGATGATCGCGCTCACGAAAGAGCGCAAGAAGCTGATGAAGGAGTTCCCCAACCTGGTCGACTACGAGTCCAGGCAGGTGTTCCGTCACTTCTACGACGCCGAACCGATGCCCGAGGCAAGTCATGTGATTTCCGATGTGGAGGTTCAGAAGACCTTCCTCTCGGTCAAGAAGACCGTCATCCAACGCAACTTCCGGCGTTCCTCGCCCGAGGCGTGGCAGGCACGCCGCTCGGTGCGTGTGGGCATTCCCAAGGTTCTCAACAACTGGACGCTGGCTCCGTACTTTCGGACGTACCTGGAAACGCTGGGAATTCAGAAGCAGAACGTGGTGTTTTCGGACAACACGTCGGAAGAAATGTGGCAAGAGGGCGGGAAATACGGATCGATTGATCCCTGCTATCCCTCTAAGGTCGCGCAGGCGCACATCCACAACCTCCTTTTCCATCATCACGAAAAAGAAGAGGGCGGCAAGAAGCTGAAATACGTCTTCTTTCCCTGCATCACGCACGTGCCACCCGGCCTCGACAAAGTGATGGACACGGCATCGTGTCCGATCGTCGCGGGCGCGCCCGAGGTCATGAAGGCGGCATTCACCAAGGAGACCGACTTCTTCGCGGAGCGGGGGATCACGTACGTCGATCCGGCGCTTGCCTTCACCGAGCCCTCCTTGCTGAAGCGACAGATGTTCGAGGCGTGGGGGCCGCTCCTCGATCTGAGCGAGGATGAGAGTGACTTCGCTTGTGGGCAGGCGTGGAAGGCGATGGCGATTGTCGATGCCGATCTTCAGACGAAAGGCCGCGCGATTCTCGAAACCGTCGAGAACGAAAACCGCGTCGCGGTCTTGATGATCGGCCGCCCGTACCATTCGGATCCCGGCCTCAACCATGGGGTGCTCGAGGAGTTCCAGGTGCTCGGTTACCCGATCTTGTCGATGCGCTCGATCCCGAAAGATCCTACCTGGCTTAACCGTTTCTTCGAAAGCGACATGAAGGCCGGGCGAATCGAGGGTCCGCTCGAAGTACAAGATGTCTGGCCTGAGAACTATTCAGCCAACTCCGTGCAGAAGGTGTGGGCGGCCAAGTTCGCCGCGCGGCACCCCAACGTGGTGGTCCTCGATCTTTCATCGTTCAAGTGCGGTCACGATGCTCCGACCTACGGGCTCATCGATTCGATCATCTCGGCGTCCGCGACGCCGTACTCGGCATTGCACGACATCGATGCCAACAAGCCGGGGGGATCGATCAAGATCCGGGTCAAGACGTACGCGCACTCGCTGAAGCTTCATGAAGAACGGCTCGAGGACACCGGCCATCGCCAGGACGAGCTCAAGTTCCGAATGGAGGAGAAGCGTCTGTCGCTGCTCGAGCTCAAGAAGAACCAGCTGAACGCGCGCAAGCAACAGGATCCGGAGCTGGAAAGAACAATTAACGAGACCATCGCGAAGATCGCCGCGTATTCGAAGCGCGTCGAGGCCAATCGACCCAAGCCCAACCTCGCCGATCAGGCCAAGGAAGCTGGTCTGGTTCGGCTGGGCATCAGGAAACAAGTCGACGACCGAGAAGTTATCGCACGCGTATAAACCGGGAGGTAGTCACAGTGGAAACGATTCAAACGGTTGAGACCAAGAGCAGCTACAAGAAACTTCCGGTTGTGGGCGACAAGGTCGATGTCGATGTCGACATCGAGGCCGAGCTGAAGAAATTCGAGCAGGAGCAAATGACCGCTCTTGGTCTCGAACAGGGAAAGGAACACTGGCGCGACGACAACCCAACCAACTTCACCGGTGATCAGCGCGCGCACACGACCGTGCTCATCTCTGGCCTGACGATGGCGCACGACCTTTTCGTGCAGGGAGCGTTACGCGGCATCGGCTACAAGGTAAAAGCGATCGATTGCCCCGACAACGCGGCGTTGACCTTCGGTAAGGAGTTTGGAAACCGCGGTCAGTGCAACCCGACCTACTTCACGGTAGGCAATCTCATCAAGTACGTGACTTGGCTGCGAGACGAGCAGAAGATCCCCGTCGCGGACATCATCGAGAACTACGTGTTCGTGACCGCTGGGGCCTGTGGTCCCTGCCGTTTTGGCACCTATGTCACCGAGTATCGGAAAGCGCTGCGGGACTCGGGTTTCGAAGGCTTCCGCGTGATCCTCTTCCAGCAGCAGGGGGGGCTCAAGCAGGCAACCGGTGTCGAGCGCGGGCTCAAAATGAACCCACAGTTCTTCCTGGCGTTGCTGAGGGCCATCCTCATCGGCGACGTGTTGAACATGGTCGGTTACCGCATCCGCCCCTACGAGGTGGTGCCGGGGTCAACCACGGCTGCGCTCGAGGCGTCCAAGAAATTGATTCACGACGCGTTCGCGAACCCCAAGGAAAAATCGCTGCTGTGGGCGATGATCCAGACGCGACGAAACCTGATGAACGTCCAGGTCGATCGGACCGTGGTCAAGCCAAAGGTCTCCATCATCGGCGAGTTCTGGGCGATGACGACGGAGGGCGACGGCAACTATGGCTTGCAGAAGTTCCTCGAACACGAGGGCGCCGAGTGCGACATCCAGCCGGTGACGGCCTGGATCCTGTTCATGATCTGGGAGCAGCACTGGGATACCAATCAACGGATGGTTCTGCGCGGCGAGGACAAGGCACGCAAGGGCCTGGTGGGCGTGAACGTACGCAAGAAACTGTTGACGCTGTGGCTGGCCAAGCACGCGATCAAGGGCGCCTTCTACGGAATCGGTCACATCATGGGCCTGCACGACGTCCACCTGGCCGACATGGACGAGGTCGCCCAGGCAGCGGCGCCGTTCTACAACAACCACCTGCGCGGTGGTGAGGGCCACATGGAAGTCGGCAAGTTGATCCTGAACATCGCGAAGGCGAAGACGACGATGACCCTGTCCGTCAAACCGTTCGGATGCATGCCGTCGGCTGGCGTGTCGGACGGTGTGCAGTCGATCATCACCGAGAAGTACCCCCAGGGGATCTATTGCGCGATCGAGACCAACGGCGATGGGGCGGTCAACGTTTATTCGCGGGTACAAATGATGTTGTTCAAGGCGAGGCTGGCGGCACGGGCGGAGTTTGAAAAAGAGCTGAAGGCACACGCCGTCACGGTTGACGACCTGCGCACGTATCTCAAGACCAAGCGGTGGCGCGGCTCGTCACTCTTCTATCCACGCCACGGAACCGTGGCCAGCACCGCCGCGAATCTGTTGCAACACGTGGTGGCCGACGTCAAGAAGGGCCGCACCGGAAAGGTGCTCGACTTCACAAAACGCGTGCTTCAGCGTCGCTCCACGAAAGACGAGGCCGAAGTGCGCGTCGCCGCGGCCGTGGGGTAATCGCCGTCCACGGCTGGTCGTCGTACCTGAGTTACCGCCCGAAGACCGTCCCGAGCAGCGTCAGGGCCGGTGTGCTCTGCGTGCTCTCGAACCGGCCGTCGGCGTGGGAGGCACCGGCCAGGATGGTCAACGTTGCGGTGTTCCCCACCTTTGCCAACGCGTCCTTAAGCTCTTGAGACTGGCCCCACGGAACCTGGCAGTCGTTGTCGCCGTGAGCGATGAAGAAGGTCGGCAATGTCTGGGCCGCGGCAATGTACGCAGGGAGGTTCGCCTGCATCAGCTTGGTGCTCACCGCGGCCGTGTTGAGCGCGCCACCAAGCCAAGTCCCCTCCGGAGAGCTCGCGGGCGTATGTTGAAGCCATGTGCTCGCGCAACTCATGGGAGGATGAGCCGTTTGTTGGCTGTCCATCGTGGCCAAGTCGGTAGGGCCGTACCAATCGATCACCGCCGCGACCGCGCTTGAAACTCCGGGATTGCCCAGGGCGTCGTCATCGAAGACGGTGACCCTATCTCCCGTAACACCAAGTGCCACGGCGAGATAGGCGCCAGCCGATTCGCCCCAAGACGCAAAGCGGGCGGTGTCGAGGCCGTATTCCGCGGCGTGGGCGCGCAGCCAACGCGCGGCTGCCTTGGCGTCCGCGACCCCAGCGGGGAAGGGCGCCTCGCCGGAGAGACGGTAGTTCACGCTGGCCAGCGCATACCCCTTGGCCAAGATCGCATTGGCCGCCGTGCCCGTTTCCTCCGGCTCCTTCTGGCCACCGCTGAAACCGCCACCGTGGAAGCGAATGATCAGCGGAAGGGGCAGGCGCGCGTTGCCCGGCAGAAGCAGATCGAGCGCCTGCGAGGGGGATGTCTTGCCCGTAAAGTAGATGTTCGTGATCGTGCGTGCCGCGCCGGTCGTTCCGCCCACACCCATGCCGCCGGCGAGGTCGGACCCGCTCGTAACCGCATCCAAGCCGCCGTCAAAACGCGATCCACCGCTCGGTGCCCCTCCGCCTGTGTTCGTCGAACCGCCGGTCGTCGAACCACCAGTCGCTGAACCGCCGGTTGTCGAACCCCCGATCGTCGAACCGCCGGTCGTCGAACCACCAGTCGCTGAACCGCCGGTCCCTGAACCGCTGGTGGTCGCGGGGCTGGTCCCCAAGCTGCCGCCGCCTGCCGATGCGCCCGCTGCGTTCTTTTGCCCGCCGCCGCCGATCGTGCCACCCGTCTCGCCACCGCCGCCCGTCGCCAACGAACCAACGCTGTCGCCGCCTCGGCCACCACCCGTACCATGGCCACCAGCACTACTGCCGTTGCCGCAGGCGTTCAGCAACCAAGCCGCGACAACAACGGTCAGGATCGAAGTGTTTCTGCTTTCCTTGGACATCGGATATCGGGGCTTTTTCGCGGGGGCCGGTCCACGGAACGGTCCTAAATTCCTAAAGGTCTGAATTCATTTGATATTCTAGACTAACGCCGAAGGCGAATACGAATATCGCAAGTTTTCGCGACAGACTTGCCCTTCCTTGTATGACCACTACCACTTCGGTGCGGGTCGGGGCGCTGTTTTGTGGATGATTCTTGCGGGTAGGGTCCGGGAAACGCCTCAAAGTCCATAAAATAGACGCTTAAGTCCGCCGTTCCGCTGTCCGAGAAGGATGTATATTATTGGATCGCGTAAGTTTGGTGACTATTTTTTTTCGATACCGATGCGCCGTTCTTGGCCCCAGGCGCTACTGCCTTTCCGGAAATTCACGTTTCTGATTTCTGTCCCTGACTCGGAGGACCCGTTATGAGCAGAGTCGTAGCATCTCTCAGGTCGATTTCGGGTGTGGCGGCCTTACTTCTGGCGGCCGGTTGTACCGGCCAGGTCGAGCCGGGGAAACCGGGCGCGACGGTTGGGTCCGGGGGTACAGGTGGGACAAAGGGAACGGGGGCCATGGTTGGCAACGCTGGCGGATCGACGAACCCCGCGGGCGGGACGGGCGCCGGCGTGGTCACCGGAAACGGAGGCACTGGTGTGACAGTGGTGCCGGGGGATCCCAACGCCGCCGGAATTCGCCCCCTTCGGCTCCTCACCCGCCGCGAGTACCTGAACACTGTGCGGGATCTGCTTGCCGACAGCACCAGTGTCACCGCGGACGGTTTGCCGGACGAGCCCACTGATTTCGCTGCCTCATATACATTCCATACGGTGGCCGATGTCGCCACGTTGGATGCGACCAACTATCAGCAGTCGGCCGAGGCGCTGGCGGCGGCCGCTGTGACGCACATGAACACGTTGTTGCCGTGCGCGGCCACCGCGACGACCACCAACGATACCGCGTGCTTGAACACGTTCATGACCACGCTTGCCCAAAAGGCCTACCGGCGACCCCTGTCGGCTGGCGAAAAGACAAAGTTGATGAGCTTGTACAACATCGCCAAGGCGGCGCCCCCGACAGGCTTGGGCCTGAATTTCAGCGCCTCGATTGGCTTCCTCATCGAGGGGATCCTTCAATCGGGCGCGTTCCTGTATCACTGGGAGGTCGATTCGGGTAAGGCCGACATCGATCCGGCGGCCCTGGCGCAAGGCATAACCGTCGTGCGGCTGGGGAATTACGAAATGGCCAACCGCCTTTCCTATTTCGTGTGGGGCACCATGCCGGACCAGATGTTGTTCGACTTGGCGGCGCAGGGTCAGCTGACGAACGCGACCGTGGTGGAGGCGCAGGTGCGACGGATGTTGAAGGACAGCACCCAGATGGGGGCGATGTACAGCAACTTCTTCGTGGATTGGTTGGATCTCGACACGTTGCCCGATGCGGCCAAGGATCCCATGATCTACAGCCAATTCACGCCGGCTCTCGCAACCGCCATGATCAGCGAGGTTCAGAGCTTTGTCAGCTCGACACTCACGACCGGGACGGGACGTTTCGCCGACATCATGACGGGGACGAATTCTTTCGCGAACAAGGACCTCGCCACTTTGTACGGCCTGCCAGGTATCACGGGTACGGCGCTAAAGCCTGTTTCGTTGAATCCGGCCCAGCGGTCGGGTTTGTTCACCAGCGCGGCCTTCATGAGCCTGACGGGCAACGCGGTCGGTTCGGACCCGCCGCGACGTGGAAAGGCGGTCCTGACGAAGCTACTTTGTGGATTCTTGCCTGCGCCTCCCGCGGTAGTTCCCGACCCGAAACCGATAACTCCGGGCGTTACGACTCGTCAGAGGTTCGAAGAACACTCCCTGAACCCCTGCACCGGCTCATGTCATCAGACGCTCGATCCTTTGGGATTCGCGTTCGAGAACTACGATGGCATCGGTCAGTATCGGTCCACGGACAACGCGTTGCCGGTCAACGCGTCCGTGACTCTCACGCTCGACGGGCAGTCACAGACCGTGGCCGACGCGCGGGGGATGCTGGCTGTCATCGCGACCAGCGACGAGGCGCAGACCTGCTTCACGAAGCAGTGGTTTCGCTATGCTTTGGGACGCCTCGACTCAGGCGAAGACCTGGGTTCGATCAACAGCGTGGCCCAGACGTTCAAGACAGCGACTGGTGATATTCGGGAACTGGTGGTCGGTTTGTCGACGTCACGAACTTTCCGCTACAGGACCCCGAGCGATGGAGAGGTGCTGCAATGATCGGGATTCGAACATCGACGACCAAGTTGCGGTTTTCGCGCCGCGCCCTGCTCAAAGGCATGGGCATAGGTGGCGCGTTCTTGCCACTCATCGAAGCCGAGCCCGCGTTGGGCGCCAACGCGGACGGATTTGTGAAGCGGGTGGTCACGATAAGCTGGACCAATGGCATGCCGTCCACGATGTTTTGGCCCTCGACCGACACCGATCCGACGTCGAGCCAGGTATTGACGCCGCTGGCGCCGGTCTCGGCGAAGGTCCTGGTTGTCGCGGCGGTCGACTGCAAGATCATGACCGACATGAACCACAAGTACGACGGGCACTTCACGTACCCGGTCCTGTGGACGGGGACGTACAAGAATACCGGTGGCCAGAATAATACGGCGACTGGGCCGTCGCTGGATCAGGTCTATTCGGACTACGTCGCCCAGACCGCGAACTTGCCGATTCCCTTGTTGGCAATCTCGATGGTCGGGGGGAAGGGCACCAGTTATCGAACGGGTGGCACGGCGAATACCGCGCAGACGGATCCTACGAAGCTGTTCACTCAGTCATTCTCCGGGGTTGGTGGGGGATCGACGACGCCGGCTATGCCGGGGACGCCAGGCGTGTCTCCGCAGTTGCGCAGGAAGAGCATCCTGGACTTCGTCAAGGATGACCTGCAAACGTTCAACACGCGCCTGGGCAAGGTGGACCAGGCCAAGGTGGCAGCGCATCTGGAATCGGTTCGGCAGCTTGAGCTGCAATTGACGGCTACCGCAACGGCGGGTACTGGGACCACGGGAGGGGGTATGGTCGCGGCGGGATCCTGCAAGGCGACCTCTCCCACCGGCGGCACGGCTTTCGAGGGCAAGTTGAAATCGTTCCTGGATTTGACCGCGATTGCGTTGCGTTGCGATCTGACCCGTTCGGTTTCGATGGTCTGGGGTGCCGATGGTGGCAGCGGTCCGGGATCGTGGCCGGCGCTGGGCATCGGCGACTACCACGGACTTGCCCATCAAGGCGCGGCCGGTTACGCAAACAAGGTGAAGATCGACACCTACTACTACACTCAAGTGGCGTACCTGGCCCAAGCGCTCGAGGCCACAATGGAGTCGGGGGGGACCGCGCTCGACCACAGCCTGATCGGCGTCACGAATGACATGACCGAAGGCGCGGCGCACGACGTGTCTCGCTTGCCGTTCGTTCTGATTGGCACAGCCGGAGGGGCAATCAAGAGTGGCCGCGTGGTGAGGCTTGGGACGTGGGTTGGCAAGACCGGCAACTACTGGACGGCACCTTCCGGAATCGCCCACAACCTATTGCTCGCAACCATGGCTGGTGCGCTGGGTATCACGGGAACGACGCCCATGGATTTCGGCGGCAGCGGGTACGCGGGTAACTTGCCCACACTTCTGGCGTAACGTTCGGCGAGCGCGGGGCGGCTCCGATTTCGAGCGTGCGAGATGCAGCCCCGCGATACGCCTAGGTGCGTCTGAGTGTCACCAGGTGCGCGCGATTGGCGTCTCCGCCCGTCGCCTGGCTACACTTTTCTTTGCCATGGCATCCGACGCACAGCCGCCCGACCGACCCTTAGTCCGACCCTTCGTGGTGATCGATGATTTTCTGCCCCCCGAGCTACAACAACACATCTGGCTGTACTTTCAGGTCGAGAACTTCGCCCGCGTAGATGTATCGAGCCCGACGGGGCAATGGTCCTGGCACGATGGAGCCGCGTTACGGGGGCCGACCATCGGCTACAAGACCAAGTGGCACGCCAAATATCCCACGGGCACGGCAGTCGACGCCCTGATGGAGACGCTCGTTCGGCAGGAGGAACGACTGCGACCGGCTCTCGGTCGGTACGAGATTGACTGGGACGATTTCTCCGCTTCGCCCTCCCTTTATCCGAGCGGCACGGGCTTGAGCTGGCACCGCGACGCGGAAACCAACGCCGGCAGCTTTGTGTACTACGTGCATCCGCAGTGGAATGTGGAGTGGGGAGGCGAGTTGATGCTCGGCGATCCCAGCCAAATGTCGATTCCGGCTTCGCACGGCCCATTCTTCAATCCCGCGCCGGTCGAGTCCGAGGACGATGGTGCCTCGTGGCTGAACAGCCACATGGAGAACCAGCGCGCCAGCGACACGCTCCTTGCTTCCGGCGTGGGATCGTTCGTCATGCCGAAATCGAATCGCTTGGTGGTTATTCGGGGCGGGCTACCTCACAAGATCGCCAAGGTCAGCGTCGCCGCGGGCTCACATCTGCGCGCGAGCGTCACCGGATTCTTCAAGCGGACCGCAAGCAAGCTGATCCGCTGACGACGCCCGCATCCGTCCCCGTCGTTCGTTTTCGCCAAGACCACCCTTGGCGCCTGGTGTTCGGCACACCATGTGCAATTGAGACTGGGGGCATGGAAACGCAAGTCTCGGGCGGGCCGACCAGCGACGCCACATGTGATCCCCTTGTCACGCGAGGGGATCGACGCCCCTCCGCGCTGCGCAGTTCCTTGGTGGTGATGGGTCCCTCGGCGCTGGCCGTGTTGGCACTGACGGTCGCCGCGATCACGACGCTCATGCTGGTTGCGCAGCCACCAACGGCGATCCGCTTGGGCGCAGGATTGTTGCTGGCAGCCCTGGGAATCGTTCTGCTGCTGGTGCGACCGTGGTACTTGCGATGGGGGGCCCATGACGACGAGATAGGGCGTGCGCTTCCCGGCGATGACATTGTGGGTCGGCCCGTTGCCGACATCACGCGAGCCGTCACCATTGCCGCTCCCGTGCGCGACGTGTGGCCTTGGCTTGTGCAGATGGGGCGTGGGCGTGGAGGCCTTTATAGCTACGACTGGCTGGAAAACCTGGCCGGGCTGGACATTCACAGCGTCGACCGCATCGTGCCCGCGCTGCAGTCCCTGCGCGTGGGCGATCCGGTTCCGTTGGGGCCGGGGCTACACAACGGCTTCGTTGCCGCCCAAATCGAACCAGAACGCGCGCTGGTGCTGCGCCTCGACGATCCCATTCGCGGCGGTGCCGTCGATCACGGGGGGCGGCGCTGGGCTGACGTGAGTTACGCTTTCGTCCTCGCGCCTTTGGACGAATATGCCACGCGACTCATCCTGCGTTTCCGTTTCGACGGGCGGCCTCGGGGGGCTATGCGCCGGGTCTACACGCTCCTGATTGAGATGCCCCACTTCATCATGGAGCGCAAGATGTTGGTGGGAATCAAACGGCGCGCCGAGGGGGGCGCGGGCAGTGGGGTGGGCGGGGGCGCGAGCGTCGGGGGGGGTGACGGATAGCGACGAGGCGTGGCCATTCACGGCCCGCGCCATTCACCTCCACACCCTATCTGCGCTACTCGTACGCCCCCGAAACTCGCAGCCGAACGCGCGGTTGGCGCTCGCATTCGTAGCCGCCGAGCAACACATATGCGCGCGAACAATCGACCTCCACCTCGATGCCACCGACGTTAAAGACGTAGGCATGGGTCATCGGCGATCTGCGCAATCTCAGCCGGTGGGGTCGGCAAGGTGTACGACTGTCGTCGCACGCCTTATGGCTCGCGAGACCATCCAGGTCGGAATTGTCGGAGTACACGTTGTAAGCAGCCAGCGCGGCGCAGGCGACCGCGACCAGGGACAGAACGCGACCGAATCGACCCATGGCTCACGTCCCTTCGCGCAACCCTTGCGGGGCGCGAACCATACCTCCGCAGCTTCTTCGCTTCCAGATCCGTGTCGATTCGTCCCATCGGGCGCATCGGGCCCATCGGGCAGGGCCATTCGCTCGCGCGGCGAAGGTCCCCTAACATGCGCCGTCATGACCCGAGTGTTCTTCCCCCGCGCCACCCATCGGGGGCATCTCTTTGCCTCGGCCGCCGCTGTGTTTGCGTCTGCCGCCGCCGCGTTGGCGCAGCCTTCAGTCGCTGTCGCCAACACCAAGACGTTCCGGCAGGCGACCGCCAAGGATTTCGACGAGGGCGAGGTCACGGGCGCCAGCATCCTGCCCACGGGCGACGTGGTGCCGGGGCTGATCGCCACGCGGGTGGCCTTGGACGCGGCGTTCGTGTGGTGTTCAGCCGCCGGTCGCGACGGCGCGACGGTTTACTTCGGTACCGGGGACGAAGGAAGGATATTCGCCGTACCCGCGCACGGGGACGCTAAGACCGCACAACGGATCGCGACATTGGACGCGCCCTGGGTGACCGCGCTCGCGATGCGCGCCGATGGAAAACTGCTGGCGGCCACGACCCCAAGTGGGCGCATCTTCATCGTCGATCCCAAGACGGGTGGTTTCCGTGTGCTGGCGAGTGTCGGCACGGGTCACGTCTGGACGTTGGCGCGAGACGACAAGGCCGCGGTGACCTACGTGGGGACGGGCGCGCCCGGAAAGATCTTCGCCCTCGACGATGGTGGCAAGTCGCGCCAGGTTTGGGATTCGCGCGACAAACACGTCGTTTCGCTGATGCGCGACACCGACGGAACGCTGCTGGCGGGAACGTCGGAGGCGGCGATCCTTTATCGTGTTCACCCCGACGGGCACGCGGAGGTCATCGAAGACTTCGACGCCGAGGAAGTGAGGGCCATCGTGCGTGCGCCCTCGGGCCTTTTCGTCGCCGTGAACGATTTCGAGAAGGCCGCCGCGCTTGTCTCCGTACCGGGAGCAGCCGTGCCGGCGAAAGGAACGAAGATCATTGTCGCCGCTGGCGGCCCACCGGCGTCCGCGGGAGCGCTGCCTCGACCCGGCGTTCGCAAGGCCAAGGCGGCCGTATATCGGATCGAGACCAACGGGCGAATCGAGCAGGTCTTCTCGCTCGCGGACGGCTACCTGACCGCGCTGGCGGTGGCCGATGACGGCAGCGTGTATGCCGCGGCGGGTACGCAGGGGCACGTCTTCCGTATCGCGGCCGACGGGACGTCATCGCTGGTGATCGATCTTCCGGAACGTCAAGTGCTGACTCTGTTGCGGATCGGCGGAGCCGTTTTGGCGGGAACCGGCGACGTGGGTGGCGTCTATCGGGCGGTGCCGCCCGTGGGCAGCGTGGAGGGGCGCTATCTATCGAAGGTGCTGGATGCGGAGTTTCCGGCACACTGGGGCGCCCTGCGCTGGATGGGATCGCAGGTCACGTTCGAAACGCGCTCTGGAAACACGGCCAAGCCCGACGAGGACTGGACTCCCTGGCAGACCCTGGAGAAGGCGGAAGCCGGTAAGATCCCGGCCGAGCCGAGCGCGGGAGGGGGCCACGTCGCAAGCCCGAGCGCCCGGTACCTGCAATACCGCGCCAGTCTGCGCGGACCGACCAGCCGCCTGCGGGGTGTGACGACCAGCTATCTGCCGCAAAATCAGCGAGCCCGCGTGACGGAGTTGACGTTGGCGGACGGCGCGGCCACCGTGCCGGCGATCGGTGCCTCGACCGTCAGCGTGTCCGCACGGTCCGGACACAGCGCGACCCTGAAATTGCGCTGGAAGACCGACAACCCCGACGGTGACGAGGTGATTTATCGGCTGGCGTTCCGGCAAGTCGGCGAATCCGTTTGGCGGCCCTTGATCAGCGCCAGCGTCGACTGGTTGACGAAACCAGAGTACGACTGGAACACCGAGGGCATTCCGGACGGTGTGTACGTTGTGCGGGTGATCGCGTCGGACGAGCGGAGTCAGCCACGCGATCGGGCCCTGGTGTCGGCGTTCGAATCCTCCCCTCTATTGGTCGACAACGGCAGGCCGGTCGTGGAGGAATTGACGGCGCGTTATCCGATGGTGACGGGCCGGGCGAAGGACGACGCCAGCGCCATCACGCAGATCGAGTTCGCCGTTGACGGAGGCGAATTTCAGTTGGTGTCGCCCACCGACGGAATCGCCGACGATTTGACGGAACCGTTTGCGATTCGATTGCCGGCCCTCGTGCGGGGTCCTCACGCCATCGCGGTGCGGATCACCGACAGCGCGGACAACATCGGGTCCGGGCGGGTAACATTGAGGGCGCCATGACGAATGAAGCGACCGCAACCGACAGCGCCGATACCCACAACTTGCCGAACGCCCCGGACGTCGTTCAAATCGAGGTCGGACTGCTGCAAAATTTTTGCGAGATTCTGGCGTGTTCGGACACGCGCGAGGCTGCGGTGTTGGACCCCGCCTGGGAAGTGGATCGTTTGCTGCGCGAGGCGCGGGCGCTCGGCCTGCGAATTACTCAGGTCCTGATCACCCACGGCCACCACGACCACGTCGAGGGCATCGCGGAAATGGTCCAGCACACGGGCGCGTCCATCGTTGTCAACGCCCGTGAGATCGACCGGGTGCGGGACGCTCTGAAGGGCTCCGCCGTCGAAGGTGCCCACATCAAGACCGTGGCCGATCGAGAGCTGGTGACCATCGGACGGCGCGGTCTGCGCGCTCTAGAGACGCCAGGACACACCGTGGGGGGGACGTGTTTCCTGGCGGACGGGTACGTGGTCACGGGTGACGTCTTGTTCGTCGGCGGCTGTGGGCGCACGGATTTCCCGGGCGGCGATACCGCCCAATTGTGGAGGAGCCTGCAACGTCTGGCGGCGCTTCCCGAAGAGACGCGTGTCTATCCCGGCCACAACTACGGGTCCACGCCGACGTCGACGATGGGACGCGAACTGTTGGAGAATCCCTACTTACGTTGCGCGTCGTTCGAGGAATTTCGGGCGCTGCGCGAGCGCAAGCGAAAAGCCTGAGAGAAGTCGCGGCTCGGCCGTGCCCTCCAAAGAGAGGCCGGCTGGAAGGCGGGATGAAGACAGGAAGGGCAGCTTGCCAATATGTATTAGATTTACTACATTTGTGTAGTGTTGCCGTTTGCCGAGACCGTGCTCGCCTGGCGACTTGCGCGCGGTCTGACCCAGGCCGCCCTGGCGGAGGCCTCTGGCGTGTCGCGACCCAATCTCTCGGCCATCGAACGCGGCAACCGCGAGGTGACGATGAAGACGCTGCGAGCCCTGGCGGCAGCCCTCGACGTTCGCCCCGGGATCCTTGCGGACGGCGAAGCCCCCAAAGGGAACCCCCTGCCGCTTGGGCGCGAGGCGCTCGAGCGCGTCGCCGGGGCCGCCGTGGAGAATCGCTCGCTTGTCGATCCACGTGAGGCGACTCTCGCCAGGAACCTTGGCGCGGTCATGGCATCGCGCATGAGTCGTGGGACGGGTGCGCGCGCACCTTCCCGCGGCCAGAGGCGCGCGGCCGACCGTGCGTATTTTCTTCTGCGCTCGATTGAACCACAGGAAGTCATCGCCAGCCTGGTCCAGCGGACCACGGATCGCCTGGCCCGCAAATGACGCCCAGGCGGATCGAGCGCTATCTGGAGATCCTCGCCAAGGAGCTGGGCCGTCCGGCGCGCGCTTACTTGACGGGAGCCGCGGCGGCGGCCTTGTGGGGCCGCGTGAGGCCCAGTGTCGATATCGATCTGGGTCTGGAGTTGCGCGGCGTAGGGCCAGGTTCCTGGGAGACCATCCAACATGCCGTGGATCGAACGACTCGACTAACGGGAATTCCCGCCAGCGTGGCTGCCGACATCGATCGGTGGGGGATGATTACTTTGCTCGACTACAGGCGATCGTCTCGCCTGTTTCGGCGCTTCGGCAAGTTGGAGGTGAGGCTGCTCCATCCCGTCAACTGGTCCATCGGAAAGCTGACCAGGTGTCTCGACCCCGACATCTTTGATGTGATGGCGGTGTTCCGGCACCAAGCGGTGCCTTGGACGCAAGCAGCGCGGACGTGGGGCGTTGCGCTGCGAGCAAGCCCCGCGTCCACATCCCAGTTTCAGTTCCGCCGCAATGTGGAGGCCTTTTTTGCGACACGCGGGCGCGTCGTCTGGGGCAAGGCCTTCGATGCCGAGATCGCGATTCACAAATTCCAAAAGGCCGCGGAGATTCGCACACACTAGTCTGCCGTCCTTGCCTGCCCAATGCCTGCCTAAGCCTAAGTCCAAGCCTCGCGTTAGCTCTTAGCCTGTCCCGCCCGAGGAGCCGTTGCGCGTGGGCCCCGTGTTAGATTGGCATCGATGTCCCCGCCGTCCCCCAAAGGGCCATCTCGGAAGGGACCACCGACCGGGCGCCCCGGTCCGGCCCCACCAACCGGCGGGTCAAATGTGCCACCGCCGCCGGTTCCAACTGCCGCGAAAAGGCGCGCATCCGGCCCGACGCGGTCTCAGCAATCCCGGAGGCCGCCCCCCCACGCGCCATCCGTGGAACCAACTGCCGCGGTTCGCGTCCGAACACCCGTCTCATCGGGGGCACGCCCACATTCCGACCCGTCACCGCTGCCGCCCATCGCTTCGCATGAATCGCGGCCGCGCGCCACTCCATTTGAACCGTTGCCGCCGGCTCCTATGGACGTCATCCAGATCGCAAACATCGCCGACGGCGGGTTCATCTATTGGTTGTTGCGCTTCTACGCCTTCGGCCTTCTCGCGGTGATCGGTATCGGTGTGTGTGTCGCTTTCGGCACGTATGTCTACTTCGCGGCGACCCTGCCTCCGATACCGGAGCTGGCGCGTTATCAGTCTGAGGTTGCCACGACGACGGTCGTTCGGGCTTGGGATGGCACCCCGCTGGCGGAGTTCGCGACCGAGCGACGCGATATCCTCGCCTTCGATCGCATCCCGCCGCGGTTGATTCAGGCCTTTCTGGCCGCCGAGGATCGCCGATTTTACGAGCACGGCGGCATCGACTATCGCGGCATCGCGCGGGCTCTTGGCGCCAACCTGCGCGCGGGCGAGGTGGCGCAAGGGGGATCCACGATCACCCAACAGGTCGCCAAGTCGTTTCTGTCGTCGGAACGAACCATTCAGCGCAAGATTCGGGAGGCGATTCTCGCGCGCCGCCTGGAAGGACGACTGTCCAAGAATGACATCATCACGTTGTACTTGAACCAGATTTTCCTTGGCGCGGGCGCCTACGGCGTTGGCGGGGGCGCGCGGCGGTATTTCGACAAGGCGGTCGACGAGCTGGATCTGGGCGAGATGGCGACACTCGCGGGCTTGGTGCGGGCGCCCTCGCGTTTCTCGCCGCTGACCAACCTGGAGGCCGGCCGCGCCCGGCGTGATCAGGTCCTGACGGCCATGGTCGCGTCCGGCTTCATAACGGACGCGGATGCCACGACGTGGAAGGCGCGGCCGCTCGTGATTCGTCCGCGCACCGATTTCTTTCGCCTGAATGCGCCATACTTCACGGAGCACGTGCGGCGCGATATCGCGCGGCGCTACGGTGACAAAAAGCTGTGGGAAGGCGGGCTACAGGTCGATACGACCGTGGTTCCCTGGATCGATGCTTCGGCTCAAGACAACGTCGACTTCGGCTTGCGGAAGCTCGACAAGAGACAGGGTTGGCGCGGGCCGGTCGCGCGGCTGGCGGGGGCGGCGGCGGACGAGTTCCGCCGTCGCGCCGAGCGACGCTATGGAAGCGAGCCACCCGCCGAAGGCCGTTTGTATCTGGGGCTGGTCGAGGCGGAGTCAAATGGCTTCGCGCGGGTTCGGGTGGGAAGAGGCGCGTACACACTGCCTCCGGCGGGCATGTTCTGGGCCGTGCCCTACAGTCTTAAAGATTCAACCAACGGTCGCGTCCTGAAGTCCACGGTCGGTGTCCTGCATCCTGGCGACGTGATCTGGGTGCGAAACGCGCACCGGTCCAAGCTGCGTCGGTTCTCCGACTTCACGTACGATGGAAAAAGCGAGGTCCAGTGGCTACCGCCCTACGATGAAGCCAAGCAGGGCTCACCGCCCGCGGGACCGGTGGAGCTGGCTCTGGAACAGACGCCGCGCGTGCAAGGCGCGATCTTCAGCTATGACCACGCTTCCGGGTACGTGCTCGCCATGATTGGCGGAGACGACTATGACCGCTCCGAATTCAATCGCGTGACGCAGGCGTGTCGCCAGCCGGGATCGGCGTACAAGCCGATGTACTACTCGCTGGCGTTGGACAAGGGATACGGGTTTACGTCCCTGTTGAACGATCTGCCGCGCGCCGAAGTCGATCCAATCACGGGCGAGGTCTGGACGCCGACCAATCTGAACAACACCGTCGAGTATCAGGTCTCCTTGGAATACGCGCTGATTTGGTCGAAGAATGTTCCCGCGGTTCAGCTCTTCAAGCTGGTCGGGGGACACGAAGTCGAGGCTTGGGCGCGTCGCTTGGGCATCACGACACCGATTATCCCCGACCAGGCCTTGGCGCTCGGTGCTTCGTGTTCGCGCATGGACGAGATGACGCGGGCGTTCTCCGCGTTCGCGCGCAATGGCGTCCTCGTAGACCCGGTTTCAATCCGCCGGGTGCGCGATCGGGCCGGCCGGATCTTGGAGGACAATAGCTGGGTGGGCGATCCCATGGGGCGGCCCGATGATCGGCTGGACCAGCTGGTTCTAGGCGCGGGCAAGCAAGCGGCGCCGGTGATTTCGCCGCGAACCGCGTGGCTGACGTCGACTTTGCTCCGCCATGTCGTCACCAAGGGCCACGCCCCGGCGATTCGCAACGCGGCCATCATGGCGGCCGGAAAGACGGGGACATCGAGCGCGACGATGGACGTGTGGTTCATCGGTTACACGTCAAGGTGGATGACGACGGCGTGGGTTGGCGACGATCTGCGCCAGCGACCGCTCGGGGCCAAGGATGCCGCATTCATGATCACGGTGCCCATGTTCGCCCGCTACATCAACGAGGTCACGGTCGGACAGCCGCTGAAGGAGATCCCGTGGGAGAGACCCCCCGGTGTCAAGCCGAACGATACCGGCGGCAAGTTGCGAACCACATTGGAAGAAGTGGTCGGCGATGGCAAGGCCCCCGTGGCCAAGGTCAAACCAAAGCCAAGATCGGAGTTACCCGCGGGCGGTCCCCCACCGATCCCAAAGCTCAATGCAGTCCCGAAGGCTCCGTCACTTGGGACGAGAGCCACGGCGCCGCCGACGGTGTTTTCGACCAAGGCTCCCCAGACGGCAACGCACGGTCCCAAGCCAGGCGTTGCCAGCTCCCCGCATCCAGCCAAGACCACTCATCCGTCCAAGCCAACCAGCGTCCGTAAACTGTCTCACTAACGCGCCTTTGGCGCCCACCCGCGGGGTGACTTTCTAAGGCGCTGGCTTCGCGGCGGGCTTGTCCGCGGCCGGGGGCGTTCCCCCGGGGACCACGCCGCACACAATGCGATCACCCCCGCCACCGAGTGGCTTCGGCGTGTCGCTGTAGTTGTCGCCACCGGCGTGAATCATCAGCGACTTGCCGGCGAAATCCGCCAGGGTCAAGCCGGCGATCGGCAACTTGGTCTTGACCTTGCCGCCTTCGGGAACCGTCAGCTTCGGCAGATCGCCCTTGTGGCCGCCCCCCCCCGGGCCCTTGTGGGCCTTGGTGGCATCCGGATCCCAGTGCGGGCCGGCAGCCTGCCCCGAGGTCTTTTTGCCTTCCTTGTCCGCCGGGTCGCAACTTGCGTGTTCGTGCAGATGGAAACCGTGCTCGCCAGCGGCCAGGCCCTTCAAATCCGCAGCCAGCTCCACGCCCGTCTTCGTCTGACGGATGGTCACTGTTCCGATGCTCGCGCCGACCCCGTCGACACTGATCTGATTCATCGTCACCTTGACGGGCTTTACGGGCGCGGAAATCGCCACGCGTCCCGTCAACAGTGCCCCGGCCACAATCAATCCCCCGAGGGTTTTTTGGTAGGTCATGGGCGCAGTGTACAACCGCTGGGCTCGGGAATCATCCATTCCCGCATAGGCAACGGAAGGAATAGTTTTTCGTGAGTCGGGATGAGGGAGGCGGCGAGGGAAGCGAGTCGCCGCGCGAGAGCCGCCTTCGCGAAAACCTGACTCGCACGAAACGGTTTGAGGCAGGATCCCCCGTTCGCCCTATTGACGGCGTCCAGACAACCAGCAAACATCGAGATGGACGTTGACAATGGCAAACTGAGCCGCGTAGACGGGACAACGCTCGAGGGAGAGTGTCTGGTCCTGCGGCGGTTGTTGCCTCTCCTACTCGGGCTGTATTTGCACAGACCGATGCGGGGGAGGCAAAGCGGGCGAGTGGTGTCGAAAGGGCGAGTGGCGAATGCGTGAGACCGAGACCGAAGGAAAGTGGAGGGCGCTTGTCGAGTACTGGCCCGGCCACATCTTGACGATCGACGCCGAGAACCGCATCACGTCGGTCAGCCGGAGCAGCGCAACCATCGACGCCGCACACGACCTCGGACGGGACCTCTTCGACTTCGTGACGAGCGAGGAGCAGGCCGAGCTTCGCGCCGATCTCGCCCTGACGCGCGCCAGTGAGCCTGCGGCCGTCCGGCGCAGGCAGAGGTGGCTCCCGGACGGGACCTGGTACGACGCGCACCTCATGCCGATCGAGGATCTCGGCGTGATGATCGTGACCACCAATGTCACCCAGGAGGAGGAGGCCAGGCGCGCGCTCGGCGAGCGAGAGCGCATGGCGGAGCGGCTGCGCCTGCTGGCCGACGCGTCGCAGGAGTTCTCGGAGGCGACCAGTGACTATGAGCGGCTGCTTGACGTCATCGCGAGGCGGCTGGGCGAGGTCATCGGGGATCTCTGCGCCATTCGCGCCGTCAGCGAGGATGGCCGGACGCTGGAGCGGGGCGCGATCTATCACCGAGAACCCGAGATCGTCGCCCAGGCGCGCGACCTGCTGGCATCTCACCCGCAAGCCGTCGGGGAGGGCGCGACCGGGCGGGTCGCCGCTTCTGGCCAGTCCCTCTTTATTCCCTGCACCTCGTCCGCCGAATACATCGCCTCGACGGCGCCCCAATACCGGCAGATCCTGGAGCGCCTGAACGTGGGGAGCGCGATGATGGTCCCGATGTCGTGCCGCGGAAAGGTCATCGGCGTCGCGACGCTCCTGCGAACCGGCCCGAATCGTCCATACACGGAAGACGACCTGAACCTCATCCGGAACCTGGCCGACCACGCCGCGCTGGCCATCGCCAACGCGCGGTCTTACGCGGCCGAGCACGCCGCCGCCGAGGCGGCACTGCGAGCCAACCAGGCCCTGCATGATTCCGAGATCGCGCACCGCCTCCTGTTCGAGGCCAGCCCGATCCCGGTGATCGTGTTCGACGTCGAGACCCTGGCCTACCTGGCCGTCAACGAGGCGGCCCTGCGCCTGTATGGCTACACCCACGACGAGCTGCTGCGGATGAAGATCTCGGACCTCCGCTTGCCGAGTGAAGCCGACTCCGTCAAGGAGACGGTGGCGGCGCTCGGGGTGGCGCCCGCCCGGGGAATAGTCCGCCATCGACGCAAGGATGGCTCGCATTTCTTTGCCGAGTACGACTCCCGCATGCTGATCTTCGGCGGGCACCGCGCCCGCATCACGGTCATGAGCGACGTCACGGCACGGCACGAGGCCGAGGAGATGCGGTCGTTGCTGGCCGCCATCGTGCAATCCTCCAACGACGCGATCGTCAGCAAGCGGCTCGACGGCACCATCACGAGCTGGAACACTGCCGCGGAACGTCTCTTCGGCTACTCGGCGGCCGAGGCGGTGGGTCAGCCGATCAGCCTCGTGATTCCTCCCGATCGAAACGCCGAGGAGCGCACTCTCCTCAACCGCGTCGCGGCGCGGGAGCGGGTCGAGCACTACGAGACGACGCGCCGGCGTAAAGACGGGACCGCCATCGAGGTCTCGATCTCGCTCGCACCGATCCTGAACACATCGGGTCAGGTCGTGGGCGCGTCCAAGACGGCGCGCGATCTCACCGCGCAACGGAAAGGCGAGGCTGTCCTCAAGAATACGGAGAATCAGCTTCGTCAGGCGCAAAAGATGGAGGCGGTGGGCCGCCTGGCCGGCGGCATCGCACACGACTTCAACAACCTGTTGGCGGTGATCCTGAGCTACAGCGAGTTGCTTCTCGCCGACATGAAGCCAACCGATTCGACGAGTGACGAAATCGGGGAGATCCGTGCGGCCGCGCTCAGCGCCGCAGAACTCACCCGCCAGCTCCTGATGTTCAGCCGGCAACAGATCGTGGCCCCCAGGGTGCTCGCCTTGAATGAAGTGCTGGCCGGGACGGACAAGATGGTCAGGCGAATCGTGGGCGAGGACATCGATCTCGTCTCGTTACCCGCACCGGGCCTCGGACGGGTACTGGCCGATCCGGGCCAGATCGAGCAGGTCATCATGAACCTGGTGGTCAATGCGAGGGACGCCATGCCGACGGGAGGCCAGCTCACCATTGAAACCGGGAATGTCGAGCTCGACGACGACTATGCGCGCGAGCATCTGGGGGTCAGACCCGGTCCCCACGTGATGCTGGCGGTCAGCGACACCGGCGTCGGGATGGACCAGGCCACCCAGGCCCGCATCTTCGAGCCGTTCTTCAC
>JADGRC010000371.1 GCA_017881245.1 Pseudomonadota bacterium | reverse complement strand
CACTGCCTATGCGTGTTCTTTCGCCTGCGTCGCTGGCGGGGCAGATCCGCGAACCGGATTTCATCGTTGCGGAAACGCGTGTGCCGACAACTCCGTGTACTGTGTCAATAGTGGAGCGCTCTCATGCACGAAGTGTGATGCGGGCATGGAGTGCAACAAGGCCGGTACCGCGTGCATACAAATCGCCACCGACGCCGGTGCTGGTGGCTGAGACCCGACTAGACGGCCCAAGATCCGCCCGTCTCCCGCGACGGACGGATCTTGGGAGGATTTGCGCGGAAGTCGGCCCGCCCCTCCGAAATTCGCACTCGGGCTGGAGCCAGGGCCGTGGTTTTGACAACCAAACACTTGCGGGTCGAAACCCCAATGTGTGTTCCGCACCTTTCAGGATCGACTCCATGATGTCCCCCGTCGCCATCGTACTGGTCTCGGCCTTGACAGCCCTATTTGGTATGGGTTTGTCTGGAGCCGCGTGAACGGATGCCCCCAAGCGCCAGCGGAATTTGGCAGTCGGCCGGCGGAGCCTACATCTCGGGATTTGCTTGGGTAGGCAGTGCAGGCGTTTCAGAGTTGGGCACCGCCACCAGCACATGTGGCAACTGGTCCGACGCGACGCTACGCAAACAACCGGAATCTACGGCGCCACGAATTCCTCGGGAGGCATGCGTGGATGGTGGGATTACGGCATCACACCTTGCGGTGGCACCCCAACCGATTGTATTCAGATGACGCCCTGAATCGCGGATCGGCTCATGGGCCGAAACCGATTCAAGTCTCAGCTCAACCCAACACCCACCCTCCGCCCCCCGTCGAGGTTTTGAAGTTACCTAACGGGTCGAGCGCACGTCCGCTTTCAGCCTTGCCTAATGGGGGGGCGCCTGTGATTGTCTCCTGATGCGGGAAACGTGTCGCCCGGGGCGCTCCGGACTGGCCGGGGCGCTGTGTTTGCGCGCGATCATCGGCGCGGCGGTCTTCGGCCTCGTTGGTTGTTCCAGTGGAGCTGGCACACCCGCGGGAACCGGGGGTAAGCCCTCCGGTGGCGGCTCGGGAGGCAGCGGGTCGGGATCGGGAGGGGCCAACGGTACCAACACGGGTGGGTCGACGACGGCCTCCGGCACGGGAGGCGCCGGCACCGGTGGTGATATGGCCACGGGAACCGGCGGTGGGACGACGTCAGGTTCCGGGGGCGCGGGAACCGGCGGCGGCGCGGCGTCAGGCGCGACGGGCGGCGCCGGAAACCCCGGCACTGGCGGCGGCAACACGGCCGGAAAAGGCGGCACCACCGGCGCGGGCGGAACGAACGCGACCGGTGGCTCGACGCCGGTGGGTGGTGGAACTGGGATCGGCGGCGCGGGCACCATCGACCTTTTCAACGGCACCGATTTGACGGGCTTCAACGTCTACAAAGCGAGCTCGTTTGCCAACAACGCGCCGGGAACGCTTGTGACGGGCGCCGACGCGACGGCGATCTTCAAGCCCGAGAGCGGCATGATCCACGTCTACGCCGACGCAGCCGACAAGTCCCTGCAGTATCACTACCTGCTGCAAACGGTCGCGTCCTACGGCAAGTACAACCTGTCGTGGGAATACAAATGGGGCACCAAGAAATTCCAGATCGATGCGACTGGCCGGGGGACGGACCTGGTGATGTTCCCGCGCGACGCTGGCGTGATGTGGCACATTCACGGCGACAAGACGCAGGTCTGGCCATCATCAATCGAATTTCAGAACAAGTGGGGCACGACCGGAGATATCTTTGCGATTTATGCGCAGTGCAAATCGCCGGGGGCCGCCGGCAACACGACCACATTCGCGGAGGGCGGCGCTTTGGTCAGCGTCGTCGGCGGGTTGACTCAACACTCGCGCAGCGCAAATTTCGAAAACCCCGGCGTAGGTCCCAACGCCTCCACGGGCGAGGGGTCGGACTGGAACACGTGCCTGCTGCAGGTCGACGGCGGCACGGCGACTTACTCGGTCAACGGACACATCGTGAATAGGGTCTCGAACGTCATGAACTCGGCGGGCACGGCTGTCACAACGGGCTACATCGCCTGGCAGGGTGAGCAGGCCGAGGTCTACTACCGCAATCTTCGCATCCAGGTCCTTCCCTGAGGTCTTCGTTGGGCAATCTGGCACGCGCCTACCGCCACTTCGTCGACGGAAACACAGCTTGATCTCGGGTTGACGGGGTTGTGGTCGCATGCAATGGTGCGCGACATCGAACGGGTTGCTGGTTGTGAGACTTACGCGCAAGGAATATCGGGGTATTTTGAGTGCCGCGTTCGTCTTGGCGCTTGGCCTCGCCCCTCGCGCCGTCCGGGCCGAAGAGAGTGTCGACGCCATCGTCACCCGGGGCCTTGAGCTTCGGCGTGCCGGAAGGGATAGCGAGTCGCTGGTGGAATTCCAGCGGGCGCTGCAGCGGGAGAAGACCGCCCGAATTCAGGCCCAGGTTGCTCTCGCAGAACAGGCTCTGGGGCTGTGGGTACCTGCTGAATCGCATTTGATCGACGCGCTGGCCAGCGCCAATGACCCCTGGATCAAGAAGAACCGTGCGGCGCTGACCACGGCGCTCGGCGTGATTCAGGAGCACCTCGGATCGCTCGAGGTTTGGGGAACCCCGAGGGGGGCCGAGATTCTGATCGATGGAAAGCCGGTGGGAAGGCTTCCACTGACCAGTCCCGTGCGGGTACTGTCGGGGGACACCGTGATCCTCGCCGCGCGCGCCGGCGGATACTCCGAGGTCAATCGCAATGTCCGCGTCCCGGTGGGAGGAACCGTGCGCGAGCACGTGGAGCTCGTGCCGCTGGCGCCACCTCCCGTTGTTCTGGCCGCCGAAATGGAGGCGCCAAAAGTGTCGGCGGCGGACGGCGTCTCAAGCGCGAATTCTCGCACGAGTGCGATTGCGCCGGCGCCAGGGCCCGCGCCCGCGAATTCGACGGCGACCGCAACGACCACCGCGACCGCGATCGAAAAGTCACCCGCTTCGGGGGCCGGCGAATCCCACGCCCAAACCTCGCCCGACCTTCGTCCCTTCGCATGGGTTGCCGCAGCCGGCGCGGTGGGCGGGCTGGTGCTGGGCGTGGTCGAAACGGTGATTGCGCTCGACAAGAAAAGCGAGTTTGAAAATCACACCGGGTCCAGCCTCACGAACCCGACGATACAGGTCAAGGATTGCT
>JADGRC010000045.1 GCA_017881245.1 Pseudomonadota bacterium | reverse complement strand
TTCCGATCGCGCCCTAACGTCAATTGACGCGTTCAAACGTCGATTGACGCGTTCAAACTTCGATTGTGGGCCTTGTCGATCATAGGACTTGTGGCACGCCGCATACCTGGGCAGGGCCACGTTCGCAACGGCCGCAAAAGCGGGACGTTTCCGGACGACCGTAAATCGTCTACAATTGTGTTGCCGCGCAGTCGGCCTCGCCCGCGGTCGAAGGAAAATCCTTATGCTTCGGACATATGAAGTATCCGTTTGCGGCTGTCGCCCTGCGTATTTCGCCAGGTGTCTTGGCGCGCTGACGGTTTTCTTGGCGGCGACGTCGTTGACATGTTCGGTGGACCACGGTGGCATCGAGCCCAAGCAGGTCAGCAAGCGCGACGCGGCCCCGGTGGACTTGCCGGTCGCCCTCCCGGACGATGCGTCCGGTGATGCGATCGGACCAGGAACGTCTGCCGATGGAGCGGTTGTGGTGTCGGGGACGGGCGGTGCCGGAACCGGCGGTGGCTCTGGAAGCGGCGGCACCGGCGCCAGTCCCGCGAGCACCGGAGGCGCGGCCGCGACTGCTGGAACGACCGGCGAAATGAGCACCGGGGGCGCGACAACCGGCGGCATGGGCTCCGGCGGCACCAACGACGGTGACGCGGGTACCGAAACCGGCGGTGGGGGACCAGGTGGAATGGAAACTGGCGGCATGGCGACTGGTGGCATGGGCGCCGGTGGGGGCGGTACCGGAGGCGCGGCGACGGGGGGCGCCGCGACTGGGGGGCGAGGCACGGGTGGCGCCGCGACCGGTGGTGCCGCAACCGGTGGCGCCGCCAGCGGTGGCGTGGGAGGGGGCGGCGGCATGGCGACCGGCGCCTGCAACGCGGCGAACTGCGCCGTTGGCTGCTGCGCCGGAACCGTCTGCGTGACCAACACAACCGCGCTGCGCTGCGGACGCGGAGGCAGCGCTTGCCAGGCCTGCGGCGGTTGCCAGCGATGCTCGAACACGGGGAGCTGCGAGGTCGATCCGATGTCTCGGTGGACGATCACGGCCGTCTCCGCCACGATCGCTCCGAAATATCCCGACGGCAGCGATTGGGATATGGGGCCGAAACTCGGCGCAGCTCTCCCCGATCCCTTCGTGCAGTTCGAGATGCCCCCCATCCCGCCGAGCGGAAACCCGCCGCCAGGCGGCGTGACGGGCGATACGACGACCAAGATGGATACCCTGTCCCCCGTATGGAACGAATCGATCCTCCAACCCGGAACATCCGTGCAGGCGCGCGATCTCTTGGCGGGTGGCAAGTCCTGGTTGCTCTGGGTCGGAGACGAAGACGAAAAACTGAGCGCGGATCTCGTGTGCCAAATCATGTCGCCGATGGACCCGGCCGCGTTCACCGCGGGAGGAATCACGCGAACGAATCTCGGCAGCTGCCTGTCTTTGTCGATCAAGTTGACCTGCCAGCCGTAACGTCGGGCGAACGACTTTCGCCGTCGGCTCACTTCATCATCAACCGAGCGACAAAACGGCGCCGCCGTCCTCGACGACGTTTCCGACGGCAGGCGAGATCTCGGTTCGGAGGCACCGGGTACACGTGGCGCGTGTTGTAGAATGGAAGAAGATGTTGCGCCGCGCTTGCCTCGTGCTCGGATTGTTCGGATTCGTCACTGGCTGCGACCGACGGAACCATTCCCCGACCGCGGGCGCCGGTGTCCCCACGGCAACCCCACCAGCCCCAGTGCCCCCCCCCGCCGACCTGACCCTCTTGTACACGTCGGATGACCGGGGTCGCGTGGCGCCGGACTCGCCCAGTGCCAGCGGCGGCCTGGCCCGGCGCGCGACCGTGATCGACCGGATTAGGCTTGAAGGCAGGCCGGTGGTCCAACTGGATGCGGGTGATCTGCTCCTGGGATCGGCGGACGACGACAACTTTCACGCCGTGTATGGACGGGAGCGGCGCTCCCCCATGGTGCTCACAGCCTACGCCCGCATGGGAGTCGACGTGTTGACGCTCGGAGAACGGGATCTTGACCTCGGCGCCGAGCCTCTCAAGGCCGCCATCAAGACAGCCAAGCTTTCCGTCGTCGCCACGAACCTGTTGGGAAAGGACGACGCACACCCCTTCCCCGTCGATCAGCTCGTCGATGCCGGTGGTCTTGCGGTCGGCGTGTTCGGGATCCTCGATCTGCCCGCGGAGCGAGCGCCGGATCTTCGGCGTCTGGGGTTTCACACCACCGACGCGGCGGAGGCGGCGCGAGCGTCGGCGCAATCACTCCGCGCAAAGGGTGCCCGATTGGTCGTCGGCCTCTTTCACGTGACCGGTGGACTAGCCAGGGTCAAGGAAATTCTTGCAAGCGCGGGAGGCATCCCAGGCGGCGTCGATGTCGACCTCGTGATTCTTGGTCATGGCGCGGGTGGTCTCGCACCTGGCACCACGGCGACCGTGGGTCGTACGCTGGTCGTTCACGCGGGAGATCTTGGGGTTGATCTGGGTCGCGTCGATGTGCGCGCCTCACGGCCGGGAGCGGCACCCGAACTCCAGAACCAGCGCATGGAACTGACCAGAGCAATTCCCGATCATGTGGGCGTTGCCCTGATCGAGCGGGTCGAGATCGAGAAGGTTCACCTCGCCGAGGAGCAGGCCGCGGCAGCGCTCCGGCGCAAGAACCATCAGAAGGACCCCCCCTACCAATACGAGGTCTGGACTTACGCGAGCAACGAGGCCTGCGCGATGTGCCACAAGGAGCAGTACGAGCAGTGGAAGACCACCGACCATGCGGAGGCGCTGGCCACGCTGAAAAAAAACAAGCACGATCTCGAACCCGCGTGCCTCGGCTGTCACATGACGGGATACCTCCAGCCGGGTGGAACCCGCAGATTCGAAACCCTCATGACCCACCTGCCCAACGTCGGTTGCGAAAGCTGTCATGGGGGTAGTGCCCTGCACGTGCGCTCCGTGAACAAGAAAGAAGGCACGTCCCGAAAGGTCGGAGCCGAGGTCTGCCTCGGTTGCCACACTCCTGATCAGAACATCGGTCCTTTCGAGTATGCCGTGGCACTGAAATCGGTGCTCGGCCCTGGCCACGGCACCACCATCGCCACCGCGCCGCCAGCCGCGCACTGATTCAATTCAATCCGACATGCCCGAGCCCGCGACATCGTCGGGCCACAGCCCATCTGGGGACCATCACCCGCGGACGTGGCCCATGACCTTCCCGGACGAATCCAAGAATACGAGCTTGGCCTCGTGGAAGACGTGATCGCCCGTGTTCAGGATCTTCAGCCGCAGGAACGTCGCCAGCGCGTCCGTCTGTTCCGGACTGCCGCGCAACAGATGCCAGCCCTTCGGGAGCCCACGCGCTTCCTTGAAGAGGCGCAGCTGCTCGGGCGTGTCGTTCGTCGGGTCCAGCGTGACCAGCACGTACTCGGCCGCGCGACCTTCGCGATCGAGCGTCGCGCTCACCTGCCGCATCTTTTCGATCGCGAGCGGACAGACGGTCGTGCAAGAAGTGTAGACCAGGCTGACGACGACCAATTTTCCGCGCCACTCGGAAAACCGAACCCTGCCTCCGCGCTCGTCGTCCCAAGCCCATGCTTGGTCGAACAGCGAGCCTGAAAGGTCGGCCGGCGCGGGGCGAGCAGGCGGTGCCAAAAAGGTCGCGCCGGGATCTCCGCGCCGGGGGGCGGGACCTGACACGCACCCCACAAAGGCAAGGGTCAGTCCCCCCAACCTTGCGGGCCTTGCCGGTCTTAGAACGAAAGCCGCGCCACGACACATTCGAAGGAATGTTACCTCGGATACGCCCCGTCCAGCATCGGCGCCCGAACAAAGAAATCGACCGATCACCGTGGTCACGTGACCGGCGGTGAACGAAACTACCAACCCGTGCCGTCTCAACCGCCCCGCCCGCTGACCAAACACCGGCATCGGGCTCATGTGAACTTACTGGCGGCGGTGGCGCTTGGAATCTTGACTGGAGTACTGGTGCCGGACGATTGGGGACGCGTGGCCCGTCTGGTCACGGCGTGGGACGTGGGCTCGGTGGTGTGGACCTCGCTCGCGTGGGCGGCCATCAGCCGAGCGAACGCCGAGACGACCCGACATCGCGCGGCCGCCGAGGATCCGGGGCGCACAGCCATCTGGGCACTGATGATCACGACCAGCACCTTCAGCTTGCTCGCGACGGGATATCTGCTGCATCAGGCGCGACAGGGCGTCATTCATTCACACGAACCACTGCTTCCCCTGCTCTTGGTCGCGATCGGTGGCGCTTGGGTGGCGACCCACACGGCGTACACGCTTAGGTACGCGCATTTGCACTACCGCGACCGGGGAAATCCCGAAGGGGGCGTCAGATTTCCAGACCAACTGCCACCGTCGTATCTCGATTTCGCCTATTTCGCGTTCACCATCGGAATGTGTTTTCAGGTTTCCGACGCCGCGGTCACGAGCCGTGAGTTTCGCGGCGCCGTTTTGATGCACGCGGTGCTGTCGTTCGCGTACAACACGGTGATACTCGCGGTGGCGATCAACCTACTGGTGGGCGCGCTCGGCTAGGCTGATCGAGGCGGGACCACATCCCTCCAAGATAGCGACCGCGAAGATTGCGACCGCGGCGGGGATGCGTTGGACGGATTGCCCCTCTGCGTTTCACCCCGGTGGCCTTCTGCCTATGTGGCATGCCCGCCACAACCGCGGTTGTGGAAGGTGGCGAAGGTGCCGGAAAGTCCCGGAAATTGTGGAGACAACCCGCGCCGCGCATGGAATGCGGTTTGCTGTCAACCACCGCGTGGGACGAGGGCGAGCGAGAGCCGTGATCGCGGTCTCGGCGATGACCGTGCTCCCGCTGTTCGCGTCCTGCTACGGCACCCACGTCACCTCCGCGGCGGAGATCTCCTCCCTGCGGCGCGGTGATCACGCCCAGGAAATCATTCTCAAGCAAGGTCCGTTTGGAGTTCACGTCGGCCCACGATCTTGGGTGCGCTTCGCCCTCCGCGACGGAAGTCGAACACCCTGGTTCGAGGCAAGCGGACTGAAGGTCAACCAGGTGATGGTGGTGACCTCCAATGGGCCGACCCAACCTGACGGCGTAACGTCCCCCACCAAGGGGTTAAGGTGGGAGGACCTCGCTTCCGTCGAGGTGAACGACCTGGATCTGGGAAAGACCGTCGCGGGCATCTGCGCGGGCACGGGGTTCGTGATCCTCGCTGCGACCACGGAGGTCCTCCTCCTCGGCGCCATTGGCGCCATCACCGGAGGACACGCGCCGGGCGAACTCGGCATCACGCGAGGTGCACTCGACATCGTCGCGCACGAGGCCTTTAAGCGTCCGGAAGGTGACGGTGACGGTGACGGCCACGCCGGCGTGGAGCCCGCCCCGGAGGCTCGCTCCGTTTCGGAGCAGGAAGCGTTGGAAGCAAAGCCCTTGTTTTCGTGGCAGGCCAGACGCCGCGATGTGGCGGTCTTCACGTTTGCGACGGAGGGCGGCTTTGACACGTCCGCCGCGGCCACGGTCTCATCCATAGGCGGCATCACCGCTGGGGTGCGATTCGTCCACCTTTTCGAGCTGGGCGTCGGCGCACGGTCCGCGCTCGTCGCGCCCGCAGATGGTGGACCGTCCAGAATCGCAAGC
>JADGRC010000370.1 GCA_017881245.1 Pseudomonadota bacterium | reverse complement strand
AGATCACCGCGCCCGAGACCAATGTGGGCGACGTGCTAGGCGATCTCAATGCCCGCCGTGCGCAGATTGAGGATGTGGGCTTTCGGGCTCAGCAACGGGTCATCGTGGCGAAGGTGCCCCTGCGACGCATGTTCGGGTACTCGACGGACCTTAGGTCGGCTACGCAGGGTCGCGCGACGTACACCATGACATTCGAGAGCTACGAAGCCTGGGAGTGAAATCGACCGGCTTGGAGCTTTCGACCCCACGTGAGCCGTCGGCTTGAAGATGGTCCTTGACGATACTCGCATGATGACGCGACCCCGATGCCGACTCGTTCCACTGCTGATGCTCGCCCTCGGGTGTGGCCGGGCGGTGGCGCGGACACCGACGGACCAGGATCAACCACCGCCCATGCGCGGGCACGCGCGCCCCCGGGCGCTGGCGGTCGACGCCCGCGGGGATCTGCTCTACGTCGCGTTATCCACCGCCGATCGATTGGCGGTGGTCGACATCTCGGAAGGGCGCGCGCGCGTGCTGTTGGAACTGCCGATGTGCGCGTTTCCGGACGCCCTCGCGCCGTTGCCCGCGGGTGGTGTGGTCGTGGCCTGTCGGTTCGATCCGGGGTTGCGCGTCGTCACGCGTACGATCGGCGCTTCGGCAAAACCCCATTTTGAAATTCGGGTCGTTGACGCTGGGCCCGAGCACGGGCACAAGGGGTTAGCGATTCACCCAAGCGGTCGATTTGTTTACGTTGCGTCGCCGCCCCGGGGTGGCGTCAAGATCGTGGACTTGAACGACGGTACTGGCCCGCCGCGTTTTGTCGCGACCGGCCTTGATCCGCGCGCGTTGCGCCTGGTCGCTCCCGATCGGGCGACCGGCGCCGGTCGGATGCTGCTCTTGGTGTCGAACTTCATCGGGCACACGGTGACCGTCCACGATGTACAAGATCTCGGTGGTCTGACCGCGGCTCTGCAAACCGTCGTCACGGAGGCGCCCGTGCTGGATTTTCTCGTGGTGCCGTCGGACGCCTCCAGGCTCGCACCCGACGGTGGTGGGGATCTTCGGGGTGCATTGCTGCTTGCGACCCACGAGGATCGGCCCTTGTCTCGCGAGCACCTCTCGGTCGAGGGGCTCGACAGCGTCGTCTTGATCCTGCCGCCCGCGACGGCGTGGCAGGGCACGCCGTTTGCCGATCCAGGGCCGGGAAAGCGGCGCTCGCTGAACCTAACCGAACGCCCTCGCCACGCACTCGTGGGCTTGGACGCGCTCTCGTTCGACTCCGTTAGCGGCAGTCTTGCGATCGTCGGCGCGGGTTCGGACAATGTCCTCGTGGCGCATCCCGGCGCGGACGATCTTCTGGCTGCGCCCGCCCTGACCGTGGGCGCCAATCCATCGGCGGTTGCCTTCCTACCGGACGGCCGATTGGTGACGGCGGACCGCCTCAGCGACACGTTGTCGTTCGTATCACCAGCCTCGCTCGGCCACCCAGCGGCCGCCGTGCGGACGGTGACGGTCGGTCCTTCCCAGCGTCGCACGCTCGGCGATCGAGGCGAGTTGTTGTTCTACAGCCGCGCATTGCTCCCGAACAACGTCGCCACTGGGCCCCTGTCCCTGTACACCTGCGCCGCGTGTCATCCGGATGGACAAATCGACGGTCGTCGTCACCCCTCGAAGCGAAACCGGTTTTTCTCGATGACGAAGACCTGTCGGAACCTGGTGGGAACGGAACCCTTCCTCAGCATAGGCAAGCCGGGATCGTTCGCAGCGTTTGCGGACAACATCGTGGCGACACATGCTCAGGGCGGGCTCGAGACGCCACGGACGTTCGATCGCTATCCCGTCCGCCTTCGTTTGCGGGATGGGGAAGAGTGGAAGGGCGTGACTTTATCTCCCGAGCAGGTGCGGGCCGCCTTGGCGGCCTATATGGCCGAGATCCCCGGCGAGAGATCGCCGTTCGTGTCTCCCGGTCGCCGGACGTTGACGCCCGCCGAGCGGCGGGGGTTCGCGGCCTTCAAGGGGAATTGCGCACGCTGTCATCAACTGGTCCGCTCGACCCTCGACCCAAGGGAGATCCCCAGCGCTGAAATCGAAGCACGTCTCTTGGCCGGCGACGTCGCCCTCACGAGCGCCGATCTCTACGACGTCGGAACGCCGGTTCTGGGCGACGGGGGCAATAACCCGCCTTCGTTGCGCGGCGTCTGGGCGGCGGCGCCCTATTTCACCGACGGGAGCGCAGCGACGCTCAAAGACGTGCTGGCCCGCACCAATCCCGAGGCGACGAAGGTTCACGCAGTGGAGAACGCGGGGAAAACCTCCGCGCTCTCCCCCGCGGTTCGCGATGATCTACTGGCCTTTCTCCGGGCGCTGTAGACGGCAGGGCCGGCGACGAGGGCCTTCAATCGCAGGAAAGACGCCTACCAGCCACCGCCGGCCTTTTCGTCCTTCTTGTCTTTCTTGTCGCCCTTGTCTTTCTTGTCCTTCTTGTCCTTGTCCGTTTTTTCACCGGCCGCGGCAGGTGCCTTGTCGTCCGCGCGCACGGGGACGGACATCAGAAAAGCGGCGGCTACGACGGCAGCTAGAATGCTCTTGATCATCGGATACTCCTCACGGTTTTTTTGTTACGGCGTCTTCGTACTGGATGGTTCACCGGTTAGGTCGGAGCCGCTCTATATACCGGAACGCGGATGAGCTGTCCCGGGGACCCGTCGGCGCGCCAGGGGCGCCAAGCGGGGCGCGGCGGCTTCTATGGTCGCTTCCTTTTTCGCGAAACAAAATCGGGCCAGCGCTGGTGCCCTGCGCGGATCGGTGTAGAACGCCGACGTCGGGATGGCGGCCACGCCAAATTCCGTGACCAGGCGCCGACAAAAGTCAGCGTCACCGTCGAAACCCCGCCCGCCGATATCGGTTAACAAGAAGTACGCGCCCTCGACGGGAAGGGGGTCGAGATCGGCTTGCTTCAGGACGCGCGTCAGCAGATCGCGGCGCCGCCGGTAGTCCTCGCGCAGCTTGTCGTAGTATCCGTCGCGCGCCGCAATCGGGAGAATGTCCGCCAGGGCCTCCTGAAAAGGTGTCCCGCTCGTGAACGTGACGAACTGGTGCACGGCGCGCAGCGCCGAAGTCAGGGCCGCGGACGCGACGGCCCAGCCGATCTTCCATCCCGTCACGCTGAACGTCTTACCCATGCTGTCGATGGTGATTGTCCGGTCGAACATTCCGGGCAGGGTGGCGATGGAAAGGTGAGTCGCCTCGAACGTGATTTCGGAATAAACCTCGTCGCTGATCACCGTGACGTCGTATTGATGGCAAAGGTCCGCGATGATTTCCAGGTCCGCTCGTGAGAAGACCTTCCCGGTGGGATTGTGGGGCGTATTCAGGATCAGCGCCCGCGTTCGGGGCCCGAACGCGGCGGACAGGTGAGCGGCGTCGAAGCTCCAGTTGGGTTGGAAAAGCGCGACGGTCCGTGTGATGCCCCCCGCCATCGAAACGCCCGGCGCGTAGGCATCGTAGGCGGGCTCGAAGACGATGACCTCGTCGCCGGGATTCACCGTGGCCAGAATCGCGTCGTGCAGTAGCTCGGTGGCGCCGGCGGCGACCGTGATCTCGAGGTCGGGATCCACGGCCGGTTTGTCCGGATGGCGCCGCCTCCAGTCGACGGCCAAGGCTTCGCGCAGCCGCGGAACACCTGGGCTTGCCGCGTACTGATTGCGATCCTCGCGAATATGCCGCGCAGCCGCCTCCTTCACGAAATCCGGCGCCGCGAAATCGGGAAATCCCTGCCCCAGATTGACCGCGTCGTGGCGGGCCGCCAGCGCCGTAATCTCGGTGAAGATCGAAGTCCCCACGCCATCGATTCGCTCCGCCGCGAGCCTTTCCCGCATCCGACGACAGGTGTATCAGCCACGGCTGCAACGCGCAATCGCGACGACGAGGCGGGTACCAACACCGATGGTTGCTCCAGCATGAAAGGAAGCGCGGGAAATGCGCGGGGCACGGGAGAATGCGCGGGAATCGGAAGGACCCAGGGGAACGAGGCGGCAGGCTGGATGTGGGAGGTGGCTCGGTGCGCGTGGCCGCGCGGTCAGCGGGCCGGTCGATCGGCGGCCACGCTGATCGACAGAACCAGGGCCGTCCCCACCATGGCGCCGACCGCCGTCAACAGCGGCCAGTGGTCGCGCGCCCAGCCGGAGGGATTCTCCGAAAGACGCGGTCGCGGCGGGGGCGGAGCCAGGAGAACAGCCGGAGGCAGCGCGGCCATTGTGGCCGCGGCCGCGCCTGCGCCTGCGGAATCGGTCGAAGCTGCCGCAACCGCGGGTGGGTTCAGGGGCGGGACCCGGTCGAGACGCCGCGCCTGCTCGTCGAGCCGCATGACGGCGGAATCCAGGATTCCAGGATCGCCGGCCAGAGGCGCGACGGCCGCATCCACCCGCGCGCCGCCCGCGTCAACCAGGCGAAAGGCGATCGACAGACCGCCGTCCTGACCGGGGCGTGGTTCAGCCACCAGCGCGAACCTCGTTCCCATGCGCCGCGCGTGCGCCGCCGCGACCACATCGTCCAACGTCAACGCTCGCCGAGGGGGGACTTGCATTTCAACCGTAGGCGCGTTCACCGACAGCGTCGCGCCCCACGATGCCCATCCCGGCTCATCAATGTGAATCAGGTGGTCCCCTTGGGCGAGACCGACAAATGTCGCGGGGCCTGGGACGGGCGCTCCACCATCGCACGTCACGAAGGATTCTGGCGCCGCATGCACGATCAACGTGCCTTGGGGGCGGGACGCCAACTCCGTCACGGCGCGCGCAAAGTCCTCCAGGAGGAGGGGCGGATATTGCTGCTGGTTCAGCTGGCGCGTTGGAGTCGCCATGGCCGCGCGAAGCAGCTCGGCATAGGCCGAAGTACGCGCCGTGAGCGGCGTGACGTGGTCCGTGTTGAAGTCGGCGCGAGAAATGGTCCAGGCGCGGAACAGGAACAGGTCCGACAAGGCCAGGGCGTCAAGTCCCCCTCCGCCCGTTGCAGCCACTTCCGCCGCCGCGTCGTCGAGAATCGTCAACGCGGGCCCGAACGCCAGCTTGCGGACCAGATCGATGCCGGCGCGTAGTTTCTCCGCCGCCCGGGGCGCCGGATCTCCGTCGATGTCGACCACTTCGACGGGACCGAGGCCAAACCGAGCTGTTGCCGCGCTGAAACGTCCGAGCGCCAAGTCGTTTTGCGGCGCATCTTGAACCCGCGCGAAGATGGGATGGACCGCCTGCGGGCTACCGTCCACCCGCGCGGATGCGGGCACCGTGCCCCCGACAACCGCTGTGCCCAGCAACGCGGATGCTACGAATTTGAGTCGTATCGCGGCTTTCAACGACCCCAACATCGGGCCATCTTGACCCTTCAGGGCGCGCGGTCAAATTATGAACCCGCTCGCCCATTCCACGACACGGTCGCTCTTGACCTTGAACGTGCGCCCGACCGTACGAGCCGTCTGCTGCTCGATCACACGGTCGTCTTGACCTTGAACGATCGCTTGATCATGCCGAACCAGAATCCGACACCAAGAATGATTGTAACGATCAACGCGGGCGCGCTCATGGCTCCTAGGTGCTGGGCGCCGAGCATGCCGAACAACATGGGCCCGGACACGTAAGTGTTGAAGCGCGACGCCTTGCCCGCGGTGGCCGCCAGCTTCGCGGCGTCGGGGTGAGGCGTGCCGGCGGCCATTCCGCCCAGGATCAACTTCTGGCGAGGCCAGATCACGAACCAGACGTTGAACCACATGATTCCACCCAACAGCATCGCCCAAAGTATCCACATCGAGCGCCCCGTCATCTGTCCCGTGGTCGCGTCGGTCAGCTGGTGCAGGTGAATGTAGTCGTACAAGAAGAGCGTCAAACCGAACAGGAACGTGTACATCGCGCCCCAGCGGAACCACCAGAACGCGCGCAGCAAAAGCGCCGGGTTGACCTTCGGTTTCAGCTCCTTGTCGAGCCCCCCCTGAAACGGCACGTTGACCAGGTTGAAGAAGTAGAGATGACCTAACCAGATGATTCCGAAGACGACGTGTCCCCAGCGAAGAATCAAATCGACGAACGACGGATTGGCGAGGGTTTCCATGTCGGTATCCTTTCTTTCTTGGGCGCTACATTCCCTCGGCATCGCGTGGATGGCAAGTGTCGAACGGCATTCTCGGCATCCGTGCGCTTGAGCAGTCGTACGCGCCACGGACACCACGAGGTAGCGTCACGGGTGCTACGTACGTAGCGAGCGCCATGGACGCCACTCGGCGAGCGCGGGCCATCGTCGCCGCGCGCGTCACCACCCGTGCGGCGAGGTCAGGCTTTCAGAACCGAGTCCAGATCGCCCGGATACGCCGCGTCGCCCACGCCCGTGACCGTCATGCCCATCGCGTGGCAAACGCTGGTCAGAAGCTGATTGTTCGGTGCGTTGGCCACGAGCTGGACACAGATACCCTGTTTGAAGAACCCACCACCGCTTCCGATGATTAGGTACGGCAAGCTCGCCACGTAGTGGTTGGAGCCCTCGTTCATGTCGTTGCAGACCAGGATGACCGTGTTGTCGAGGGAAGTGCTTGCGCCCTCGGGGTTCGACGCCAGCTGCCCCACCAGATTCGCGACCTGGCTGTAGAAGAAGGTGTCGATCACCGTCTTTTGCGTATATCCCTTCGATCCTTGGTGCGCGATGGCGTGATAGTCGGGGCTCGAAATATTGAGCGTGGGGAAAGTCAGACTGTTCCCGCCGCCGTCATCGATCATGTCCAGGGTCATCGTTCGCGCGAGGTCGCACTTCACGGCGGCCGCCATGATGTCGGTCATCAACTTGGCCTGATCGGGGTAGAACTGGTTATTCTTGAAGTCCTCTCCGGCGGGCGTGTTAGCGGGCTTCTTGCATCCCGCCCCGGTCGCAACCGAGGGGCCCGCCGTCAATTGCATCTCGATGGCTCGAACGGACTCCAGGTGCGCGTTGATCTTGACCTTGTCGTCCGTGCCAACCCGATTCGCGAAAGCCGTCAGGTCAGGGATCAGCTTGTCGAGCACACTCTTTCGCCGAGCCAGGATCGGGTCATAAGCCGGCGTGGCAGGCATCGCAGTAGCCGATGGCGGCGTGATCGTGAGACCCGCGAACATACTCGTGTAGAGACTGTACGGACTCGAATTGGCCGACTGCTTGACTGATCCAGCCCGGTAGCTCGTCGAGCTGGCGCCCGCTCTCAAACCGAGGGTGAGTGGTGGAGAGGAATATCCGGCCGTCTTGAAGGAGTCATTAATCAGGTTGTCGATCGATGCCGTCGCTCCCCGGTTCGATCCGGTCAGCAACGAGGGATAGGCGGAGTGACCTCCGAACGCGTTGGATGTAAGCATGACCTTGGAGTCAATGCCGCCCGTATTGGTGTTGGTCCCCTTTCCACGTATCGAGAGGATCTTCGATTTCCACATGTCGAGCGGCTGTAGGATGGCGGGCAGCGTTCCCGTCAAGGCGCCCGCCGGCGGATAGAAGTCGCCCGGAACGATTCCGTTGGTCCAGGTGATGGCGATGAACCGCTTCACCACGCCGCCCGTCGCCGCCACGGCCCGCTCAGAATTCAGCATGGGCAGAATCCCCATGCCGACGCCCATTCCCTTGAGAAGGGTTCGCCTAGAGTACTTTTGGTCCTTCTTCATTGCAGCACCTCCCCGGTGGCCAAGGTTCTGTAGCGGAAGGTTCTTGAGGTGGACACTCCGACAACCAGCTCGCGGACGTCCCGCGACGCGGCCGTGAAGGTGGTTGTGGCTGCGCCAATGGAAGCCAGATCTTCCTTCGTGTCTGCGCGGCCCAGGGCATATCGAAACCACTGCGTGGCAAAGCAGCTCTGTACCTGGGGGCTGGTGGCGAGGGCTGCCGCCAATCCCCTCGCGTCCATGAACGTCTGCGACTGTCCGTCCAGCATCATGGTGACACTGGCATTGACGGGCAAATTGTTGTCGGTGGTCCTGTACTGGCCGATGCCGTCATAGTTCTCGAAAGCGAAGCCCAAAGGATCGAGAAGCGTGTGGCAAGCCGTCGCGCAGGGATTGGTCGAATGTTCCTCAAACCTTTGGCGCGTCGTCACGCCAGGGCTTACGGGTTTGGGATCGGGAACGACGTTTGGAGGCGCCGGGAGTGTTTGGCACAGGAGCTTGTACAAAATGGCCTTCCCGCGTCGCGGCGGGTTCGACCCGTCACTTGCACCAGTCAAACTCATGAACCCCGCGGACGTCAGCAATCCCGACCGCTGGGTGGCGTCCAGCATGACCGGTTTCATCGCGGTACCTGTCACACCGTTGACTTTATAGATGGCGGCCAGGGACTGATTGGCGAACGAGTTCGTACTGGTCATCAGCTCGTCGAACCGGCCCGTGCCTGTCGTAACGATGGCGTTCACGAAGCTCTGCACCTCGCCTGCCATCGCGGACGTGAGCGTAGCGTTGTACATCGGATAGAGGGTCGCGCTCTTGGGCTTGCTATCCAGGGTGTCGAGGTCCAGCCAATCGACGAAGAAATTACCGAACATCGCGCCAGCGTTGGGGTCCTTGAGCATTCGGCGCGCTTGCGCTTCCACGGATGCGGCGTCGCCAAGTTGCCCAGCCGCCGCCGCGTCGAACAGGGTTTGGTCAGGCATCGTGCCCCACAGGAAGTACGACAAGCGATTCGCCATCTCGTACCCGCCCAGTTTCACTTGTCCGGTCGATTCGGCCGTCAGCTTGACCGTGGGATCCATCTCCCAGTGGTACAGGAATTCGGGCGCCTGGAGCACGGTCTCGATGACGAACCCAACCGCTCCGCTGAAAGTGAGCCCGAGACCCGTGGGTATCGCAGCGGTGGCGGTCGTGTAGAGACTCATGAGCCAGGTCTTGTCAGCCGCGGACAGGGGGCGCCGATACATCTTGATCGCGAGCCCGTTCATGAAAGTGTTGGTGAAGCAGCCCGCTTCGTTGGTCGTGGTCGCCGTTGCGGCGCAGGGCAAGAGCGTGTTGATTTTTGTCACCGCATTCTTCGCCAATGCCTCGGCCGCGTCGCGATACAACGTCGCATCCACCGTCGCCACGTCGCCCGTCATATGGAATGGGGAGACCGACGCCGGATCCTCGGACTCGTCCGGCAGGCCGGTCGCAACGGTGGAGGTGTCGCTAAAGAGATCCCGAACGGTGTTCATGTACTCGCGCGCGGTCAGTAGCCTCAAGGGGCGAGCGCCGGCGGCGTTCGGATCCCCCATGGCGACGGGGACGGCGCCTGTGCCACCGACGGTTCCAGTCACCCCGCCATTACCGGCGGAACCACTGCCAGGTGTCGAGCCAGTCCCGAGGCCTCCGGGGACGGCACCCGTTCCCGTCGCGCCTACCTGGCCAGGCCCGCTGCCTGTTCCAGAGGTGTTTCCTGCGCCCGGTTTGTTGCCTGCGCTCACCACGGTGCCAGCGGCTGGCGTGCCACCACCCCCGGTGACTTGGCCGACACAGCCGACAGTCAAACTCAGGGTGAAGGCGACGCGTGCCATGCGTGGAGCTGAGGGAAATCTCGTCATGACTGATTGTCCTCCGAGGGAGACGCCGGGCAAATGAAAACTTGGACGTCCGGCAAACCAGTAGCACTCACTCTACACAGCGGGTCACCAGGGGACCCGCTAAATGCCTATTTTCCATGGATAAGCACGAAATCTTCACGCGCAGACGCGGTAAGGATAACTCGTGTACCTAGTGGTCCCGATTCGAAGAGGTACGCTACATCGGTGGTAGACTTACACATGTCGCTGACGTAGGGAAGACGCCTTCCCAGGTTTTCCTCCGGCACGCCTCACGCCACCGCCGTGCGGAGTCACCGCTTCTTGCCGGCGGCCAGTTTCCGTTGTCCACCGGATCGCGCCGGGGGAAGGATTGTGTTTGGTCGGCGCACGAGGAAGCGAGTCATCGTCGCTGCTCTTCCGTGTACAGTCAGTCGTTCACGCCCATCATGGATATTGTCGGCGATCCGAACGAGCTGGGGAGGGAGGCGGAACGTCTTCTGAGCGTGGGTCGCGCAGCCGAGGCGGAGAGACTGTGTCGCGCGTTGCTGGGCGCCGTGCCCGATCATCCAACCGCGTTGATGATTCTGAGCGTGGTGTGCCTGGCTGACGGGCGGTGGGCGGATGCAGAGGCATTCCTGCTTCGCGGAAGCGCCTGCCAGCCGCACGTCGTTGGTTTTCAGGCGGCCCTCGCGCAACTGTACTTGCGCCTGAATCAACCCGCGCGTGCGGTCGAGCCGCTCGAGAATTGCGTGCTTCTCGATCCGGGGGCGCGCGAACATCGCGCGAACCTGGTCGCGGTCTATCAGACGCGTGTGTTCGCCGGCTTCAGCGAGGAATCGAAACGGGCGATGCTGGCCTGTCTGGCGGACGACACGCTGACGCACAGCTTGATGCACAGGGCATGGCTGAGCCTTCTTCGGGCCGATCCGGAAGCGGGCGACATTCTGAAATTGTTCGATTCGGCGGTCGACTACGCGTCGTTTCGCGCGCGAATTGTCTTTGCGCCCGGGTTGCTCGTTGCCGTTCAGAACCATCAGTTGCTGCGGCGTGGGCTCGAACGTTTTCTCGTGGCCGACGTCGCGATTGAACGTGGCCTCACGTTTGTCAGACGTTGGTTCCTTGAGAATCGCGGCGATCGAGAAGGTCTCGCGTCGTTCTTGCCGCTCCTGTGCGCGCTCGCCCAGTACTGTTTTTTGACCGAATACGTGTTCCCGAGCGATGAGGACTTTGGGGCGTTGCGCGACGACCTGCCGACGGCGACGGCCGTGGCGCTCCTTGGTTGCTACGAGCCGCTGTCGGGACACGCGCTGGCCGCGGGGTTTGCCCAACTGTCGGATGATGACGGCTATCGCGACATGCTGCGAACCTTGATCGAGGAACCACGGGAGGAACTGGCGCTGCTT
>JADGRC010000369.1 GCA_017881245.1 Pseudomonadota bacterium | reverse complement strand
GTTCCGCTACGTGACCGGCAACCCCATCACCCCGACGGTGGGCAGCATCACAACGCCAACACCGACACGTACAAGCCGGTGTACGGCGCCGTCAACAGCGACCGCAGCAACGCCTTTCATCGCCTCGACCTGCGGGTCGAAAAGAGTTGGCACGTCAAGAGCGGGAACATCGCCGCCTATCTCGACGTGCAGAATGCCTACAACAGGCACAACGAAGAGGGCCGGAGCTACAACTACAACTTCACGCAGTCAGGCGTGATCTCGGGCTTGCCAATCATCCCCAGCCTGGGCGTCCGCGGCGAGCTTTAAGGAGACAAGACCATGAATCTCAACGCACCGAGAACGACCATGAACACCACAAACAAACACCGGTGAGAAACACGATGAACACGAACGCGAACACCAACAAGAACACCAATACCAACATGACAACGACCGGGATCGCGACCGGGACCGCAAAACATATCGGTCGCCCGAATGACCGCAGGCTCGGTGCTCGTGGCCGCGCTTCTGCTGGGTGGATGCGGGCCCACGTTCGACCCGGCATCGCTGATCAAAACGACCCGGGTCGTTGGGGCTCGCGTGGAGGTCGACGGCGCTCCCGATCGGGCCATGCCCAAACCGGGTGAGACGGCTTCCGTCACGTGGCTGCTGACGTCGCCGCAAGCCACGCCGCCGGTGGCATGGGTGTTCGCCCTGTGCGCGCCCGGAACCGCCGGTGGAAAGACTTCGCTAAGCTGCGAAAATACGCCGGTGGCCCTGTTTCAGGGAACCCAGAACCCGCCGCGGGTGTCGATCGCCATCCCCGCGGCCGATGCCCTCGGCACCGCCACCAGCCTGCTCTTGTACGGCGAGCTCTGCGCCGGACCGGATTCGACGCCGACCTTCGACCCGGAAAACGGCATTCCCCGCTGCACGGGCGGCGGCACCGGAACCAGCGCGTCGGTCCTGATTTCGCTGCAACGTGGCGCCGACACCAATCACAACCCCACCGCCGAGCGCGCCTTTACCTTCGACGGCCAGCCCTGGGCCCCGCGCGTGGCCGGTAACGATCCTTGTATCTCGGGGCCGCGCGTGTCCGCGGCAACCAAGGACCACGTCGTTGGCAACTTGATCGAAGGCACCGATCGCGAAAGTTACACCGCAATGGTGGGCGACCCGCCGGTGGCGACAGCAACGCGCGAGAATCTCCAGATCTCGCAGTTCACGACCGCCGGTGAATTGAAGAGCCAGTTCTCGTTCGTCGAGGCTGTCGATGAGAATCCCCAAACGACGGTCACCGTGAAGTGGAACGCACCGAAGGCCGCCGACGTACCGGCGACCGGCTTGCCGGTGACGTTCACCTTCGTGGTGCGCGACAACCGCGGCGGCGTCGACTGGACCACCCGCGCCGCCTGCGTGGTTCCGTAGAGATCCAGCATCGGCTGCGCAGGTCCTGCGCTGTGTGCGGGGCGCTTGCGCAGAATTGACGGCATGTACCGCGAAGAACCGAGGCTCAACATGGCACCGAGGTTGCTCCTTGTCGAAGGTAGCCAGTAGGGAGAAGGTCACGATGTCCAGCCATCCGGTCCGTTTCCGCATTGAGCCGCCCGCGCGTTTGGAGCGCATTCACGTGGTCATTCGTCTGGCACTGTTGTTGGCCCTCGGGATGCTCGGTTGCTCGGCCGTCTATTGGCTTCTCTATCTTGCGCTTCCGGCTCTGGTGGCGCTTTTCATCCTGCAAAAGGGCGGTGAGCGCTATTTGTCCGATGGCGCGCCGCGCATCGTGCGCGGGCTGAGATGGTTGGCTGGTGGGTATGCGTACCTGTGGCTCTTGACCGACGCATTGCCGACGACGGAAATCGGCGGGCCGTTGGATTTCGACGTCGAGGTCAGTGGAGCGCCGACGGCGGCATCGGCGCTGTTGAGGCTCGTCTTCAGCCTGCCGGCGCTCCTTATGGCATGCGTGCTGTCGCTGGCGGCGACGTTTCTGTGGTTGGTGGGGGCTATCGTCGTGTTGATCAACCAGCGGATGCCGGAGGCGATCACCGACTTTCTCACGCTGGCGCTCCGCTACCAGTCTCGGTTGATCGCCTACCACCTCTCGCTGGTGGAGCGATATCCATCGCTGAAGGAGGCGCCCCCCGCGCCCGCCGCGGCGTGAACGCACCAGGATCCCGAGCGCGACAGCCGCGCGAGCGTGCTCCCATACGCCCACCGACCTGCCTGACGCGCGCGCGCGACGGCGTGAGCTAGCTAACGTGGCGTCGATACCGCTTGGAACACGAGCGAGAAGTTGTTCGCGGGCATGGGGATGATCTCCGCGAGGTGGAAACCAGCGGAGGAGGCGACGGTCTCGACGTCGCCCAGGTCGCGGACGCCCCAGCGTGGATCTTCGCCGCGGAGGCGCTCGTCGAATGTCTGGTTGCTCTCCGCGGTGTGCTGGCCGTCGCGCTTGAACGGGCCGTAGAGGAACAGCGCCCCGGACGGAGGCAAAACCCGCGCGGCGCCCCGAAACAAAGCCTCGGTCGTCGACCAGGGCGAGATATGGATCATGTTGATGTTCAGGATCGCGTCCGCGCGCGTGACGGGCCAGGGCTGGCGCTCGACGTCGAGCAGCACCGGAGGCGCGATGTTGTCGGCACCGGATGCGGCGCTCCAGGCGCGGATGCTGTCCAGGTACGTGGCCGATGCATCCGAGGGCTGCCAGCGAAGGGCCGGCAGGGCGGGGGCGAAGAAGGCGGTGTGTTCACCCGTTCCGCTGGCGATCTCCAGGACGAGCCCCGTTCGCGGCAACACGCGACGGAGCACGTCCAGGATGGGGCCACGGTTGCGGTCAGTCGAGGTCGCGTGCAAGCCCCCGCTGGGAACGGGCTGTGGGTCGAAGAAGGGCATGGCGTCGACAGAAATTAGAACTGTAATTGATTGTCGTACTTGCGTCGCTTGCTACGTCCGGCCCCTTGGTGCTCCCCGCTCTCGCCCCGCGCGATGACTCCCGGACGCGTGTCCTCCCGGACACGTGACATGTGTCCGGAACCGGTGCGGAAAAACCCCAATCATTTTCGCACGCCGCAATTTCACATCCTGGCACGCGGGGTGCTCAATCCGGCTGTGTCAATCACCCACCAAATGGAGGATGTCATGAGACACGCGATCGTTGGTTTTATTCTGTCATTGTTCCTGACCGCCCAAGCGTTCGCGCAAGCGGCCGCGCCGTCCGCGCTCCAGGCAGGTTCTCGTCGATCTTGAATCTCATCCGGTCGCGTGCCGGGGCAAGTCCAGGAGGCGCTGCCTCCGATGTCAACGTTCCGCTCTGGTAGCAGTGCGCCAATCTCTCCCCTTGGTGCTGGGTGACGGGGTCGGATACCCTTTTGGCCTTTGGTGGACACCTCTACTATCGCAATTGGGAGCGCACTCGCGGGCCTGGCGGTGGCCGGCGCCGCGGCTTTTGCCCTGCGTCTGCGGCGCGCCCGGGAGGGGGCGCTCGGCCGGGTGAAGGCGCTGGAGGCACACCTCGGTGAACAACGGGCCAGCGCGGAGCGACGCGAGGGCCTGCTCCGGACGGTGGTGGAGACGACGCCGGTCGCGATGGTGCTGTTCGCCGACGCGGGGGACATCACCTTCACCAACCCTTCCGCGCGCGATCTCTTCTTCGACGGGGTGGCGGTGGAGGGACAGAACTTTCTGTCGATGATCGAACGGGCACCGGTTTCGCTGCGCCGGGCCCTGCTCTCGGAGGGCGATGAGCTGTTCAATGTGGATGGCGACGCGGGGCGCGAGACGTTTCACTTGTCACGCCGGCACCTCGACGACGGCCAAACGTTGATCGCGGTCCGGAGCGTCACCCAAGAGATCAACCGGCACGAGGTCGTCAGCCTCAAGAAGGTCATCCGAATCATCAGCCACGAAATCAACAACTCGCTCGGCCCCATCTCGTCACTGGTGGGCTCGGCCAAGATCATCCTGCAACGCCCCGAGCACTTGCCAAAGCTCGCGACGATCTTCGAGACCATCCAGGAACGTGCGCTGCATTTGCAGAGCTTCCTCGATGGGTACGCGAAGCTGGCCAAGATCCCCGAACCCCAGCCCGTTTCGGTGCCCTGGGGTCCTTTCCTCGAAGGTCTACGCGCGTTCTGGCCGGAGCTCGAAATCGGGGACGCACCTTCCCGGCCCGGATTCTTCGATCGCGCGCAGATTCAACAGGTGCTGATCAACCTGATCAAGAACGCGCACGAAGTGGGGGGGCCCAAAGGCGAGGTGAAGGTCGTCATCGAAGCGGCGACGGAAGGCGGATGCCGCATCTCGGTCCTGGATCGCGGTCCCGGGATTTCCGACGAGGTGATGCAAAACGTCTTCCTCCCGTTCTTCACGACGAAACCAACCGGCAATGGCCTCGGCTTGGCGCTCTCTCGGGAAATTGTGGAGCTGCACCAGGGACGCCTGGGCCTTGCGCGTCGGGAGGGGGGCGGTATGTCGGTCAGTGTCTGGTTGCCCGATCGCGAAGGAGGTCCGGCCAGCCTGCTGGCGGCGAGTCGGGTGCGCCTGACGCTGACGCGCGCGTAGCAGGCAGTCCCGCAGTCCCGCAGTCCGAGTAGGCGGTCGACGGCAGACAATCGGGGGTCAGAACGTGCCACCGAGCACGGCGCTGAAACCTCCCGCGGCCAACACGGGCGTGAGTTGAACGTGCGGCCGCGCCGGTCCCTCGGCCTTCGCCACCGGATCTCCCTCGAATGACGGCGCCCGGCGATTGAGCTCTTTCGGATCCGGGTGGTCCATTTCGTACAGCAGGAGACCCGTGACCAGAAAGGTGACCGCGGATACCAGGCTCACGGCGGTTGCCATCCGGTAGCGGTCGCGATCGGTGACGGCGCCGCGGTAGCTGCTCAGCTCACCGCTGCTCACGTTGCCGGCCGCTTGCTTGCGGAGAAACTCTTGCGCGCGATCCTCGGTGCCCACCGCCAACACGCTGAACACGATCCCGGCGCCCAGTGCGACGCCGCCGCCCACGAACAGCACGCGCGCGGCACGCCGCTGCCAGGTCGGATCGAGTGCCACCGAAATGTCCTGGGTCTCGCCCGGTCCGAGGGTGAGCGTGCGCAGCGACAGATGGTGGCCCTTCTCTGCCACATTGAGCCGATGCGCGCCGCTTGGCAACTGCAGGGGAACGCGATCGCCACCGCGTCTGACGAAGGCGCCATCCACATAGATCTCCGCGTCAGCGGAAGTGGTCAGCGCGACCGTACTCGGGCGCTCACGCAGAGACACCGCGACCGGAATCAATTCACCCGCCACCGCGGTGAAATCGCGGCCCTCCGAAAAATAGCCTGCCGCGGTGCTATCGACGTGGTGGCGGCCGGCTTCGACCTCGCGAATCAGCGGCGAGGCGACGGGGGTCCCGCCGTCGAGCGAGAGCTGGGCGCCCGGGGCCTCCGCGGTGATCATCACGCGGGTGGGTCGCGGCGCCCCGCGATCCTCGACGGCAGGCCCTTTGACTTGCGGACCCGGTTCCGGATGAATCGGGGCGAGCGTCGCGGCGAGGGGTTCGAGCTGTGACAAGGCGTCGAGCGCGTCGGCGCGTCGGCCGCCGCTTGGAATCTGATCGATGTACCGGCGATAAAGGGTGATGGCCCGGTCGAGATGCGGGCGCTCATGGCCGACGAAGTACTGACGCCGCTCGGCCTGGGCCAGCGAGAAGGCGATCGCCGGCGCCGGCGTCAGCGCGTACGCCGCATCCAGCGCTTGGATGGCGGCCAGGTACTCACCGGCGGCGTAGGCGGTGGCGCCAGCTTTGAACGACTCCTTGGCGCGTTCGATGTCCTGCGCACTCTGCGCGGCGGCGGGCCGCGGCAGGTGAACGATGAGCGCCGCGAGCACGAGGAGACCCAAAAACCGAATCCGGAGCGGAGGAGTCATGGTGGCGCAAGCCTCGCTTTGAGTAGGCGGAGATTTCCCGAAGCGGCAAGCGCCAAATCGGGGATGCCGTCGCCGTTGACGTCGGCGGCCACGATGCCGGTCCCGCGCTGAACATCCGCCAACGCGCGCGGCGGACCAAACTGGCGCGAACCCGCGCCGGAGGCGGTGAGTGCAATCGCGGCCCGATCGGTCACGTAGGCGAAAGTGGACGGACGAAGCGGCGTCGGCGGAAGCACGGCGAATTGTTGGGGCGACTCATTGGCCGCGCTCAACGTCGTGACGGCGGAGCGGGCGAAGCCTCCCGTCCCGTCGTTCCACAGCACGAGCAGCTTGCGATCCGCCTCGCCCGGCGCTCCGGTCAGAAGGGCGATGTCCACCCAACCATCCGCATCCGCGTCGACGGGCACGACCTGCGGGCCGAGGCACGGCTCATCCAGCACCAGAGTCTGGCGCGGGATCGCTTCGCCCGGACCGGCGCCGCCTAAACCGACGATCGCCAGGGCGCAATGGGTTTTCGCGTCGGCGGGCATCACCCACAACGTCTCGTCGCGGAGATCTCCGTCCAGGTCGGCCGCGGCCGCCACCAGGCTCACGCCCACGTCGGAGCCCACCGGGTAGACCGGAGTCAGGCGCGAATCGACCTGGCCCGCGATGCTCAGGACGGGACCTTCCGAGGTGGCAAGCGGAGGGAGCAGCCAGTACTGAAAATCGTTGGCCTCGGGATTTCCGGCGCTCGCCAGGGCCATCACGTCCGCATGTCCGGGGCCGGTCAAGCCGCCCACCGCCACGGCGCCCGCGAGCGCCCGCGTGATCACGCCCGCGGTCGATATGTCCACGAGCTGGTACGGCGCAATCGGAAGCCGATCGCCGCTGGCACTCAGGACCGCCAGCGCCCCGCCCGTCCGGCCGGCAACGGTTTCGGTGGACGCCACGGTGAGGTTGCCAACCCCGGCTTCGAAAAGGACACTCAGCTCGTCGACGTGGGGGATGCGCGCGATGGGTGTGGGCGGGGAAGGAGGGCCCGCGGAATTGCCGAACGCGATCTTCAATGAATCCGGCTCCCCTTCGGAGGCCGCGGGTTCGATGAGAGCCAGATCGTTGATCAAGTCGCCGTCCAGATCCGTAACCACCAGAAACTCGACTGGCCCGTCGGTGGGGATGCTGAAGGCGGGCAAATCCTGGGTTCCCTCGCCATTGAAGAAGTCGATTCCCAGACGGCCGCTCGATGCCGCGACGACGTCGACCTTCCCGTTGTCATTCAGATCGGCGATCCACGCCACCGTCCAGGGAGCCCCCTGATTGTGCGCCCCGGGGAGGTATCGCGGGGGCGCGCCGGCCGCACCCGGCATCGACAGCAGCAAACCATCGCCGAAGACGAAGTCCACGACACCGTCTCCCGTGAAGTCCCCCGCGGCCAGCGGCATCGGCGTGTCATGGGGCGGTTCGTCCGGGACATCGAACTGCAACTGAAAAGGCACCGCGGTTCCGAGGCCTCGTCCGTCGCCGGTGGCGGCGTAGGTCTTTCCATCGGCGCCGATCAGCACGTCCAGATGGCCATCCCCGTTGAGATCGGCCAGGATCGGGGCCGCGTCGATCTCGGCGGGAGGAACCAAGGCGACGGTGGTCTCGACGACCTGGTCACGCCAAACCACGATCGTCCCGTCCCGGGTGCAGGGGTCGACCACGGAGAAGGAGGTCGCCCCCCGAATCGCGAGCACCAACTCGCGACAAGGCGAGGTGCGGGCATCTTCGATGATGTTGCCGTCCGCCGGCTCACCCGCCAGCGCTTCGATGGGCCCCGGCAACGCTCCCGCGTGCCGCAGGACGCCTCGACTGTCGGGAACGTAAAATCCCGGCACCCCTCCGATGGTGGTCAGAATGACGATGGCGCTGCTGTCATCGATGGGACTGGAGCCCACCGCCAACAAGCGGACCGCCGCGCCTGGAAAGTGGTACGAGCTGAAGGCCTCGGGCACCAAATTACGATCGGCCTGGCCCAGAAGGACGCTCACCGAAAGTCTGGTGTCGATGAACACCAGGTCGCTGCGATTGCTTCCGGGATGGGGCGTGACCACCGGCGAGGCGACAGTTTTAGGAAACGCCCGGGTCTCGACCAGAACGCCGTCTTCATCGAAATAGTGAAAGCGCAACTTGGTCCCTCCGACGGTGTTGGGCCGTTCGAGGCTGACGATTTCGCCGCGACCGTCGCCGTCGAAATCGCCGGACATCAACGACCAGGCTCCGCCCACCCTGAATTCGCCGGACGGGTCGAACTCACCCGTTGGCGGCCGACAAATACCCTGCGGCGCGCATCCCCAACCAGCCGGGCACGACGGGCGACTGCCGTCGGAGCGACGGCCGCAGTCGAGATGGCATTCTCCCACCGCGCCCGGCCGGATACACATGGAGGTGGAGGTGGAACTGGGCGCGAACCCGTCGCAGTCTTCGCTGGCCTCCACGACGTGGTTGCCACAGGTGCCGGCCTGCAAGTCGGGCAAACGCGCGCATCCGCCGCTGGCGACGAGCAGCAGGACCGCGGCCCGTCCGACGGTCAAAAAGGACTCTCCAGGTCACTGGGAATCGGCGCCCGTCGGGTCGCGCCCTCCCCCCGCTTTTTCAGCTTGACGACGACGGTGGCGGGCCGATCGGGGATGATATTGCGGGTGGTCGCTTCGTATCCGGTGGCCGTGATCGTGAGCTGCACGGGCGCCTGCCCGAAGGGCAGCGGGATGGGTCCCGGCGCTTCACCGACCGGCTTTCCGTCTATCCAGACCCGCGCTCCCCGGGGGGCGCCTTGCAGGATCAGCTCGACCGATCCTGGCGGAAGCGGGACGGCAGGTGGCGCCACAACCACACCGGCGGGCCCGAGACCAGGAGCCGCCGGGACGTTTTGCGGGGGCGCGGCCGGTGTCGGCGTCGCCGCCGACGTCGACACCGGGACAACCGCCGTAGCCGGCGGCGGGACGGGCGCGTTCATCCGGCCACCAATGATATAGGCCGCGACCAAACCCAGCGCGACGAGTCCGCCCAAAATCCGCCACCTCAGGTTCGACGCGCGTCCGATCACGGGCGTGTCCGCGGCCAGATTGTCAGCGTCGGCCCCGCGGCGTCCGTGCTCGGTGGCCGGCATCGTCTGCGCTTTGGACAGCTCGTCGCCGCTTCCGTTCGCGACAGCCGGCATGGGACGGCGCAGATGCGGCAGCCCCGAGGGAATAGCGAATCCGGCCCCCTCCGCGGCGATCACCAAGGCAGCCAGAGCGGCCCCTGCCGTGGCAGGGCGCGCCTGCGGATCCTTGTCAAGCATGCGCAGGATGGGCTCGTCCATGGACGGTGGCAGCTCCGACCAGACCTCGGACATCCGGGGCGGAGGCTGAAGAATATGAGCCATCAGCACCACGATGGTGGAATCGCCCGAAATCGGTAAGCGGCCGGTCAGAAGCTCGTGGCACAGAACGCCAAGCGCGTAGACGTCCGAACGCCCGTCCACCTTGTCGCCGCGTGCCTGCTCCGGCGACATGTACAGAGGCGTGCCCATCGGTGTCCCGCTCAGCGTGTTGACCGGCGAATCGCCGAGGAGCTTGGCCATCCCAAAGTCGAGCAGCTTGGGCACGGTCTCGCCGGTCGAGTCCCAGGTCAGGAAGATATTTTGCGGTTTGAGATCGCGGTGAACGACACCCGCGGCGTGCGCGGCGTCCAACGCCTCGGCGATCGGTCGCAACAGCTGCAAGGTGGTGAGCACGTCGAAACGAATCTCGCGGGCGAGGCAACGATCAAGCGGCTCTCCCTCCAGGAGATCCATGACGTAGAAATGGCGGCCATCGGGTAGCTGGCCGAACGAGAAGATATCGATGATGTTGCGGCTGCGTATTTGGTTGGCCGCCTGCGCTTCCGAGATGAAGCGCAGCACAGCCTCCGAATCTCGCCCCGCGGCCTGATGCAGGACCTTGACGGCCGCGCGGCGCTTCAGGACCGGGTGCTCCGCCTCATAAACGGCCCCGAATCCGCCCTCTCCCAGCTTCCGGCGCAAACGATATTCCCCCGCCATCCGGCCGATGATCTCAACCGGCGTTCTCTTGCTCGCGGAGGACGGAGATTCGAACATGACCCCTACACCGCGGGACAGTATCACGCCCGCGCCGCGGCCTGGAACCGGGGCCCGCGGGTCCAAGCCAGGTCCGGCCGGGCCGGGCGCGCACTCGCTTGTGACGGCCGGACACCTGTCCGCGGACAGCTGGCCTGTCCGTCGCCGGTCGCGCGACAAGGCCAAGAAAATGCGGGGGTTGTCGTTGGCACGCCGGCTGCTTTAGCGGCTGGCCGAACCGCAACGCAACACCAGACAATTCACAACCAAGTACGGAGAAAAATCATGGACATTCAGCAGAAACTCACGGGCTTCGCGATGATGGGCGCCACTTGGATCATGTGGCTGCTGGTCGGGCTCTCGGTCGGCGGTCTGGCCGTCGCGCTCGAGCGGGCCATCTACCTGATTCGCACCAGCGAAAACGTCCGCAAACTCAAGACGCAGATCCTGGGCATGATTCGCGGCGGCGATATCGCCGGCGCCCGGGTGCGGCTGGAGCAGTCGCCCTCGCACGAGGCGCGCGTGATCTCGGCGGGGCTGCAAGACCTGGACGACGGCAGCGCGTCCGCCGAGGAGCGCATGAGCGGTGCCATCCAGATCGCGAAGCTGCGCATGGAGAAGCGGCTGGCATTCCTCGGCACCCTCGGCGCCAACGCACCCTTCTTGGGCCTGCTCGGCACCGTCATCGGCATCATTCGCGCGTTTCATTCCTTGAACGACAGCGCGGGCAAAGTCAC
>JADGRC010000368.1 GCA_017881245.1 Pseudomonadota bacterium | reverse complement strand
TCGAGGAGGCCCGGTCGATGGACACCACGATGGACGTGGTCGAGGGCATGGAGTTCGACCGCGGCTACCAGTCGCCGTACTTCGTGACCGACGCCGAACGTTTGGAAGTGAAGCTGGAGGATGCTTTCATCCTGATTCACGAGAAGACACTCTCGAGCATGAAGGATCTGTTGCCCGTGCTGGAGCAGGTGGCGCGGGCCGGCAAGCCGCTTTTGATCATTGGAGACGTCGAGGGCGAGGCCCTGGCGACGCTGGTGGTGAACAAGCTGCGCGGCACTTTGCAGGTGTGCGCCGTCAAGGCGCCGGGTTACGGCGATCGTCGCAAGGACATGATGAAAGACATCGCCATCGTCACGGGCGGTCAGGCGATCACCGAGGATCTCGGCCTGAAGCTGGATGCCTTGACGCTGAAGGACCTCGGCCGCGCCAAGCGCATTACGGTCGACAACGAGAACACCATGATCGTCGACGGGGCCGGCAAGAAAGCCGACATCGAGGCGCGCGTCAAACAGATCCGGACGCAGCTCGAAGACACGCCGTCGACCTATGACCAGGAGAAGTTGAAGGAACGCCTGGCGAAGATCGTGGGCGGAGTCGCGGTGATTCGTGTCGGGGCCGCCAGTGAGTCCGAGCTGCGCGAGAAGAAGGCCCGCGTGGAGGATGCGCTGCACGCCACCCGCGCCGCCGTTGAGGAAGGGATCGTGCCAGGGGGCGGCGTCGCCTTGATTCGCGCGCTTCAGTCGCTGGACAAGATCGACTGCAGCGACGAAGAAATGGTCGGGGTCAAGATCATCAAGCGCGCCTGCGAGGAACCGTGTCGCCAAATTGCCGCCAACGCCGGCCAGGAGCCTGGGGTGATCGTCAATAAGGTCCGCGAGGGCAAGGGCGCCTTCGGATACAACGCCGCCACGGACGAGTTCGAGGATCTCGTCGAGGCCGGTGTCATCGATCCGACCAAGGTGGTGCGATCCGCGCTGCAGAACGCCGCCTCGGTATCGGCGTTGCTCCTCACGACAGAGGCCATGATCGTCGACCGCGTCAAGGAAGAGGACGCCGCCGGCGGCGAGCAGGCGAACCAGGGCGGATAGCCGACACCCGGGTAGGAATGGAATGTAGACGCCGTCGGGTCGCAAGATCCGGCGGCGTTTTGCTATTCGATCGCGAAGGCCAGTGACAAGGTGGCGGTTTGGCGCTGATAGCTGTTTTGGCCGATGGCGTTGATGTACAGCGAGTAGCGCAGCACAAGCTGTAGTTGGGTGGTGATTTTTCGGCTGAGCTCGGCGCGCAGCTGGCTGCGATTTTCGTCTTCGATGGTCGTTCTTGACTGTCCCGAAGGCCCCGCCGGGAAAGCCGCGTGGTCGGGATAGGACACGAAAACCAATTCGATCCGCGTCGCCAAATACAGGCCGAGCGGCATGGGCGTGGTGAGCCGCAAGGTTCCCGCGTGTCGCAGCAGCGTCTCCGAATAACTGTTGGAGCGGTTCCACTGAACCGCGTAGCCGACCCCGAGGAGGACTTGTCCGATGCGGGTGATGTCCAGGCGGCCGGCGAAGAACTGATCCGCGTGTCGACTGTTGCTGTCCTGATCCGGAACCGCCGCGCACGATCCGGAAGCGCAGCCGGCTTCCCGCACCAGGCGGGTCCCGGCAAACTCGCGGAGCTCGACACCGGCCACTGCGCCCACCTCCCAGTCGGCGGCGCCATCCGCCGTTTCCCACGCGAGACGGTAGTCCACGGCCATCGCGGGAGCGCGGAAATCGTAGATGCGCAATGGTTTGTAGACGAACCAGCGGTATCCGGCGGCAAGTGCCAAGGTTCCAGAATCGCCAACCGCCCGCGCGAGCCGCAGGGTAGGCGCGAGTGACCGAAAATCGCGGGCCACGCCGGAGAGTTCCCGCTCGGCTGCCGTGCCCGCCTGAATGGCTTCGTAGTACCCGCCATTGATGCCGAGGCGCGTGCGTTGACCGAGCGCCACCCGCCAAGCGCCCGAGGTCTCGACGACGGCGACGTTTTCGTTTCGGGCCGCCTCCGTCCCGAATGCCTTGCCGGCACCGAGAACCGAAAACGCGACGTCCTGATGCGCCCCGATGCGATCCGCGGCGGAAAGGGCCAGGACCACGCGTCCGAGCGGAGATCCGACATGGGGGGGACCGCCTGCGCCCGCGGAGTCCGACCAGTGCACGTTGCTGTCGTATTCCGCCCCGAGCTCGCCGTTCAGGTTGACCTCCCCCGCGCGCGCCCCGGTCGCGCAAAGGCTCAGGATCGTCACCAGCGTGACGAGGTAACACATCCGGGAGAACGCCGGTCGGCGGCGGCGCATCTTGCCGCAGTCTACATCAGAGGCGTGGAACTCCCACGCGCGACCGCGCGCCTGCCGCCTCAGCGGGTGGTCTGGGCGCTGTTCCTGAGCGCGCTGAATCCGATCGCGCGCCTCGCCTCCCGGGATCGTACCTCAGCGGGTGGTCTGGGCGTTGTTTCTGAGCGCGGCCGCGCTCTTGGACAACTGGGCCGCCCGGGCGCGCAGCGCGGACAGCGCCCATTCCATGGCGGCGAGATTCCCTGCCGGGGATCCCGCCGACTCCAGCCGCCGTATCTCGGCCAGCGTGGAAGCGTCCAGAATACCCCGAAACTGAATGGCCACTGAACCCGGATTGTCCGGCAATTGTGGTGGCAACAGCGACGGCTGCGCCTTGTTCACAAAGCCGGCGGTCGCGGACATGGGGGCGGCGGTCTGGGACACGGGCGTCATGCCGACCGGCGCGCTGATCGCGCCACCGGGGACGGCAGGCGCGCTGGTCGTGGCGGCCGGGGCACCGGTGCCCGAACCAGCCACTACGCCACTCCCCATGCTTCCGCTGGTTGTAGGAGGTGCGGTTCCCGGGGCCGTCCCTCCGGGCGCAGTCGTACCGACCGACGGGGTGGCGGCGGGCCCCGCGGTGTTGGTGTCGCGGACACCCTCCTTTGAGTTACCGGGGTTGCTTCCGAAGGACGCCGCGGTACCCGCAGCCAGGGTTGGCCCGCTGGTGGTCAGACGACGTTTTGCCTGTTCGAGGGGCGAAAACGGATCTCGCTCCAACTGCCCCGCCCGCCGCCGGAGCTCATTTCGCCCCCGGAGATCGGTCACGCGGCCCGCCAGGACGTCGGCCTGCGTCGTCACGCGGTGCGCCTGGTCCGCCAGGATATCGGCCTTCGCTTCCAGGACCGCCCGATCGTCGGAAGGCTTGGCCTCCGGCGCCGGCGGAAACGACATCGCCGGATCGTGCTGCCCGGCGGTCGAGGAGGGAGCAGCACCGGACGTCCGGGCATCGATTTCGGTCAGGCGACGCGCCAGGGCCTCCGCATCGGCCAGTTTGCTCCGCAACCGGTAGTCATCGCGGATTCCGCGATTGTCGCGCTTCAGCGCGTCGATCTCCGCGTTCAAACGGTCGAGTTCCGTCCGCAGGCGCTGCCGTTCGGCCCCAATCCTCGACGCCCGGGCGGACGAGCCCCCCTGGGCCCCCTGGGCATGGGCGATCCCTGACGCGCTGGTCAGCGCGGCAACGAGGATCCATCCCAAGGTCAGGCGGTTCATGGCGGCAAATGTCCTTCGAAGGGAAGCACAAAGCAACGGCCATACCATGCCTTCCGCGTCGGCGGCCTTCCCGTGGAATGGCGGATGGACGGGGAATTAGGTGCCGTATCGTGGCGAACGTCTCAGTTTTCTGACAAGACCGCCGAGAAACCATTGCACGGTTTGAAGCCTCCGAGGGGTCATCGCATGTTGAAGCTAAGCACGATTTCCAGGTCATGGGGGGTCAGGGTTTTGTCGGTTCTGGTGCCCGTGATGGCCGGATGCGCATCGACGTCGCCGCCCGCCGCCGGCCCGGTCAACAAGGCACGTTTGGCAAGCGACTATTACCCGATGGATGCGGGGTGGAAGTGGGCCTACGATCTCGAACGACAGGGCGAACACATGCTGGCCGTCTACGCGGTGCTGGAGCGAACCCCCGATGCGGTCATCGTGCAAGCGGGAACCGAACGCATCGAGTATGCGGTCACCGCTCAAGGCGTGGCCCAGAAGGAGGGCGTCTCGGTGGGCGACTTCGTGTTGAAGAATCCCATAGTGCTTGGCGCCGAATGGAACGTATTCGCGGGCAAGGCCAAGATCACCTCCGTCACCGAGGCCGTCAGCGGTCCGTCGGGTGAATACAGGGATTGTGTCGTCGTCGAGACGCTGCGGTCGGACCCCACGCGGCTGTCTCGGACCACGTACGCACCCGGCGTCGGCCCGATCGCCATCGAGGTTCAGGTACAGTCACAAGGCCGATTCGTCACGACGATGCGCGCGAGCCTCCGGGGGGCCACCAAGCCGGGTCAAGACCCGCTGGCGCTGGCCAGCGTTCCCTGAGCTCGCTTGGCTGACGGGCGAGGCGTCGAACGTCGACCTGCCCGTCGCCTGCGCGTTGCGCGGTCGTGTCTTGACTGGTCCGTCGGGTGGGTGCAGCCTCTGCCCTCATGAGGTCGAGCGTTCGGAGCCTAGCATTTTCGTCTGGTTTGGTCTTGAGCGCGGCTGTGGTGTTGTCTGCCCGGCCGGGTCAGGCCGACGTCGTCAGAACCGGCTACACGAGCATTGTCGTAGCAAGCACGGGCAAGTGCCTCGACATTACAGGCGCCTCCAAGACGGCGGGAGCGACGGCAGTCCAGTGGCACTGTAACTCTGCGTCGAACGAGCAGTGGAACCTGCAACCTTTCAACGGCGCCTACCGCGTGATCTCCCAGAACAGCACCCAATGCTTGTCGGTGGCCGGCGGCAGCACCGTGGCTGGCGCGCAGATCGTTCAGAACCCCTGCACGGGCGTCAACAGCGAGCTCTGGACGTTCGCGGCCTCGGGGGTCGGCGTCCAGCTCGTGTCCAAGGGCAGCGGGCTTTGCGCCAATGTCAGCAACGCCAGCACCGCGGATTCGGCCAATATCGTTCAGTCGGCTTGCAGCAACGCGAGCAATTTCGTGTGGACGTTCTCGTCGGGCCTGATGACGCCCACGACGTTGGTAGACATTCAGGCGGATCACAGCGGGCAGTGCTTGAACGTTTCGGGGGCCAGCACCGCCGCGGGCGCGAATGTGGTCCAGTGGCCTTGTGGGGGCGCGGCCAATGAACAGTGGACGCTGGTCCCGTCGGGGAACAACTATCAGGTCGTCTCCAAGAACAGCGGTATGTGCCTGGCCGTCAACGGGGCCAGCAACGCCTCGGGGGCGAACATCGTGCAAACGGGATGCGGTACCGCGGCGAGCGAGCTGTGGACGTTGAATCCGATCGGGCATGCCTACCAGCTCATCGCCAAGAACAGCGCGCTTTGTCTCACCGTCAGCGGCGCCAGCCAGACCAACGCGGCCCAGGTGATTCAGTCGACTTGCGGGACGGCCTTGAATCAGCTGTGGAGCCTCTCGCTGGCCACCCTGCCGTCAAGCTGGTCGTCGCTGATTTCGCTGGCGGTCAATCCCATCGCCGTCGCGAATCTGCCAAACGGTAAGCTCTTGATGTGGTCGGCCTACAACCAGTATTCGTTCGAGGGCGACATCGGTGGCGGCAACGGTCAGACGTACACGTCCGTGTTCGATCCGGCATCGGGCTCGTCCAGCCAGATCCTGGTCACCAACACCGGCGACGACATGTTCTGCCCAGGGACGGCGGTTCTGCCGGATGGCCGGATCCTGGTCAACGGCGGCAGCAGCAGCCCGAAGACCAGCATCTACAATCCGGCGACGAGCACGTGGTCGGCCAGTGGTCGCATGACAATCCCGCGCGGGTACGAGGGCGACACGTTGCTGTCCGATGGGAGCGTCCTGACGCTGGGTGGCTCATGGAGCGGTGGCCAGGGCGGAAAGAACGGCGAGGTCTGGAATAACGGGACATGGCGGCTGTTGTCGGGCGTGACCGCGACGTCCGTGACTGGGCCCGATCCCGCGGGCGTGTACCGCGGCGATAACCACTTGTGGCTCTTCATGGCCGCCAATGGGCAGGTGTTTCACGCGGGACCGACGGCGGGCATGCACTGGATCACCACCTCGGGGAACGGAACCATCACGAGCACGGGCAATCGCGGAGACGACGCCTACAGCATCAACGGTAACGCGGTTCTGTACGACAACGGTGTCATCTTGAAGGCCGGCGGAGCGCCGGCGTACCAGGACACGGACGCGACCACGTCCGCCTACGTCATACAGATCAACAACGGCGTGACCGTGAAGAAAGTCGCGCCGATGGCATATCCGCGCGCGTTCTCGAGCGCCGTCGCGTTGCCCAACGGTCAGGTCGTCGTCATCGGGGGCCAGACTCACCCGGTTCCTTTTTCGGACAATACCGCGATCCTGATACCGGAGATCTGGGATCCCGACACGCAGGTCTTTCGACAATTGAAGGCGATGACCACGCCGCGCGTGTACCACAGTACCGGTATCTTGTTGCCGGACGGACGGGTTTTTGAGGGTGGCGGTGGACAGTGCGGTCAGGGTTGTGGGGCGAACCATTTCAATGCCGAAATCCTGACGCCACCGTACTTGCTGAATGCGGACGGTTCCGCCGCGACCCGACCCGCGATCACGTCGGCCCCGACGACAGGCACCGTTGGCGGCACGCTGGCGGTGACCACCAATACGCCGGTGGCATCGTTCGTGTTGATGCGCCTCTCGGCGATCACCCATACCGTGAACAACGATCAAAGGCGGGTGCCTTTGCCGATCCAGTCGACCACGGGAGCGACGTCGTACACCTTGGCCGTGCCGGCGGGCTCCGGGACGGTTCTGCCCGGCTACTACATGCTGTTCGCGCTGGGTGCCAGCGGCGTTCCCAGCGTATCGGCCACCGTTCGCATCAATTGAGTGAGCGGGCCGGCAAGCGTGCGGGAATGCCACGTGGTCGCGGCGTTGCGTTTCGATGCTCGCTGATCCTGGCGGTCGCGATGGGGTCGTGGTCCGTGCCCTACGCCTGGTCGCGAGCCCCCGTTGCGGGGGGCGGCGGCGTCGAGGGGGAGGGGGGGCAGCGGGAGGGGCAGCAGAACGGGAACGAGGGGAAAACGCGGTCAATCAGGCGCGGCGAGTCGATCTTTCTCGGTCGGACCTCCATTGTCGGGAGAATTCGCGAACACCAGAGCAGCTTGCCGCCCGAGGTCGTGAGGTGTGCCAACTGCCACGGCGTCGAAAGTCGCGCGGCGTCCGCCCAAGGCGCGCCACCGCGCATCGATCGCTCCTTGTTGCTCGAGATCCGATCGCGGCGGGGTGGTCCTCCGTCGGCCTACGATTCGGGGCGCTTCTGCAAGATGTTGCGAACCGGCGTGGATCCCGCGTCGATCCTGATCGCCCGTGAAATGCCGATCTACGAAATCGACGACGGTCGCTGCGTGGACCTGTGGCGGTTCTTGGTGCGCGAGGAGCGGCGCGAATGAACGCCACAGGGCGCTCGCGGCGGGCCTTCTTGGGATCGGTCGTGTCAGGCGCGGGACTGCTACCATCCGTCGCTCGCGGACAAAGGCCCGCGTCGGAACACGGCCAGGTCAGGCCTCCGATTGCCGTGCCCGACATCCGGCTGACTTGCCACGACGGCAGGCCAGCGACGCTATTCGGGCTGGTCAACGCGCACGCGACGGCGTTGCAACTGATGTTCACGTCTTGCACCACGACGTGTCCCATCCAGGGCGCAATCTTCTCACGCGTGCAAAAACTGATTCCCGATCAAACCGTGCGGGGCATCCGTCTGCTTTCAGTCAGCGTCGATCCCGAGCACGACACGCCTTCCGTGTTGGCGACTTGGCTGCGTCGTTTTCACCGGCGCCCGGGCTGGATCGCGGCGGCCGCTCGAATCGATGATCTGGAACGTTTTCGAGACTTCGCCGGACGTGGCAGAAACCCGTCGGACAATCACACCACCCAGACTCAGCTTTTCAACCGCAAGGGTCAGCTGGTCTGGCGCACCGGCGAGCTGCCCGACGCCGAGGAAATAGCGACGATTCTCCAGCGCCTCTAAAATTGACGCGAAGATCGCCACAGGTCTACGGTTTTCGGCTTTTGCAAGAGCGGTGCTCGCCGCTGCGGGTCACATTGGGCATATCTAGGATCCGAGCGCGGCGATCGGGTCGCTTGATTGTGACACTGGCTGACCGACATCGCCCTTGCGATCCAGGAACTGCCTGCCCAGGGTCAAGCCGGCCCGCTCGTCGTTCGCTTGCAACGGCTGCTCGACACCCCGTGTTTCCGACCCCCGGCCGGTAGGGATTCTTCCCCGGAACCGGCTCATAACATCGATGCTGTAATGATCTTAGATTATAAAGACAACTGTGTAACAAGAGAAGTTTCAGGAGGGATTGCGCAGAAGGGCATTCGGGCCTCCTTTGCCGAGATACAATCCGCAAGGTCGACACGCCGCAACCCTGGAAACTGCGCAGTCCCATTCTTATGACGTGCGCCCGATGCAGTAGCACGATGTGGCGCCGAAATACTGTGCGGGCCCGCAGCCAATGTGGAGCTAGTGGTTATTGCCGAAGGGCCGAGCACGAGGGCGCCGCCAGCATTTGGGTCGATAACCCATCGAACAGCGAGACCACGGTGGCCATCTCCGGCGTCAGCGGATGCGGACAGGCCGCACATGGTGTGCCGAGTGCCACCGAGGTGCCGTCATTCCGGCGCAGCACCAGAACGCTGCCGTCGCCGGCGCGGCTGTCGAATCCGAACACAGGGGTGTCGGGGCCGAAGGAATCAGCGATCCCGGGCAGCGCGAGCGCGTGCACGATGTCGCCAGTGGTGACCGCACGGGCGTCGCGAGCGCACCGCGGAATCGCGGACGAGCAAGCGAGCGGCGGGGTCGAAGGATCGAGGAACGTACGCTCGCGCGTGTAAACGGCAGGTGCCGCAATCGTCGATTTGTCGTGAATGAAGGCGAGGCCACCCTCCCAACCGAAGCTAAGGGAGGCAGTCAAGGAGCAGGGCACCTCGTGGGCCTCGTTCCCCGTGCAGGCCGGCGCGCTGTCCTCGGGGTTCGTATCGCAGACGTCATCGGCGGACGGCGCGAGCGGAACATCGACGATCCCGCCCGGAGCGGGAAGCTCGAAGTCTCGCGTGACGATGCGTCCCGCAAGTCCAGTCAACAGATCCTCTGGATCAGAGACGCGAATCGCGACGCGGTAGCGGCCCGCGGGGAGAACGCGCGAGCGCGCGCAGGCCAGGGCCGTGACTGGGTCCACGGTGGACGTCGACGACAGACCGCTGAACGGCAATCGCAGCGAATCCCCGACGCCAATCATCGTTTCGTCGGGCGGCGGGCAGGCGCCGTCGGAGACGCCGACGCACGGCACGTGGTCACAACTGCAAAGGTAGCCAGTCTGTTCGGCGAGGCGATCCCGGAATCCGGAGGCGCAGGAGCTGACCCCGAAGTTGTACCCGCCGCAATCTTGGTGAATGAAAATATTCGCGGCGCCGCTGTTCCGAAACTGGAACTCGACCGCGAACGGCGGAACGCCCGTGGCTGTCGGAACGGCACACATTCCCTGCCAGGAGTTGATCGGGAGGCGCGCTCGCATCGCGCCCCACGCTCGCCCCCTTGGTGCCGCACGCCGATACGAGCGCCGTTGCCGCCAGGGCGTACGCGGCTCGTGCGCGGAGCCGCGTCATCAGATTTCCGACGATCCTTCGCGGATCTCTGACGGGGCTTCTCGCGAATCGCGCGTCATGTGCACGGCCCGCAATCACAGGGGTCATCAAAGCAAAGTTCTACGCAAATTCCGTGCCTCTTCCTTCGCCGGCAAGGACCGCCTGAGCATCGAGCGCCACCGCCTAACCCTTCTCCCAAACTTCCGCATGGGTTCGAAACCGAGGGCGGCGATTCTCGGGCTTTCCGTCGCCGAACCGATCATCGAGACGTTCAGCCGCGTGGAATCTCGATGATGGGGCGGTGTAGATTGGTCGCGTGAGGTTCCCGGGCAAAACGGCGCCATATCGCCTGCCGCGCCGATCGCATCGATCTCGCCGGGTTTGCCTATCGCTGGCGGCTCTTGCGCTCGGGTCGACGACCGCCAGCGGTGGTTGCGGCGCCCGGTATCCAGTGACAGCCATGCGCGCCACGATGGGCGCTGCGGCGACGGCGGCGGCAACCGTCGGCAGCAACATTCGTCGCCAGGACTACGCCGGCTCAGCTGCTTGCACGCCCTGTCATGCCGAAGTGGTGGCGGCGTGGAGTCGTTCTCCGATGCACCGAATGACCAGAATTCCCGACACGGCGGAAATTCGCGCCCCTTTCGACGGGCGCGAGTTTCGATTCAAGGGAGATGTCGCCCGCTTCGAGCAAGCGAGTGGAGCGCGGTTCATGCGCCTCGTGTCGCCCGACAGCGTGTCGCGCGTCTATCGGGTGACCAGGGTGATCGGGGGACGCTATCGGGAAGACTTCGCGGGCATCGAAGTCGCTTCCGCCGATCCTGCGGCGGCGCCGGTGGGGGATCCGCGCCGCGAGCTGTTGTTGCCCGTGTCCTACGTGTTTCAAAACGCGTCGTTTCGACTGAAGGGCTATTCCGTGATGGTCGGCGAGCGTCCCGGTTTGCGCGCGGGGGGCGTGTGGACCGAGACCTGTATCTTCTGCCATAATACCGTTCCGTATTTCGACGATCTCTGGGGCGCATTGCATGGTCCGGGCGCTCCGGGATACCAGGGCGAAGTCGTCGATCGCGTTTTGCCGCCCGAACGCCGGTTGCGCTATGTGGTGACGGACCCGCGCGCGTTGGTTCAGGCTGTCGATGACGAGCTGGGTGTCCTCGGCCGCGGCGCCGGCGCGCCGCCGCAATCCGATGTGCCGGCGTCCGTGTCGTCGTCGGAGCTCGACGACGATCCGCGCCGGGCGTTGCGGCGGGCGATGACGGTATCCCGTGCGCGATTCGGGCCGGAACATTTCGTGGAGATCGGAATCGGGTGTGAATCCTGTCACGGCGGCTCGCGCGAGCACGTCGACAACCCCCACATCCATCCCACGTTCCAGCCGCGCGCCGCGTTTCTGTCGGTGGACGCCCCGCCCAGCGCCAACGCCCCGGTGTCGCGCGCCGAATGGCAGAACCGCGCCTGCGCCCGTTGTCACCAGGTTCTGTTTTCGCGTTACGCCCGCACCTGGGAAGGTGGTTCGCGCCGCGTGCCGGAGAGCGCGGGTGGCAGTCACATCACCTCAGGCGAAGCGCGCGACTTTCTTCTCGGCGCGTGTTCCCGCGCCATGGCCTGCACGGCCTGCCACGATCCCCACGGCGAGGATCGCCGTGACGCGCTCGCGCGACTGGTGACGCCGGCCGGCAATGTCGTATGCACTGGTTGTCACCCCGCGCTCGCCGCCCCCGCCGCCTTACGAGCGCACGCGCACCACGATCCCACGGGCGCCGGTGGCGCGTGCGTGGCCTGCCACATGCCGCGCAAGAACATGGGCCTCGGATACGCGCTGACGCGATATCACCGCATCGGCTCGCCGACGGACGCCGCGCGCGTCGAGGGCGATCGGCCGGTCGAATGCGCTCTTTGTCATGC
>JADGRC010000367.1 GCA_017881245.1 Pseudomonadota bacterium | reverse complement strand
GAGCTCCGACGGTCAGAATTAGGACCCGATCGGAAATAACGTGGTCGATCGGCGGCCCAGCGATCAGGTTATCTCCGATCGGGTCCTAGTGGTCGGCAGGTGCTGTCGCCTCCGCGAGGGGTTCCGGAATCAGCGGAAACCGGTCACCATGCAGGCGACGCTGAGCCGCGCAGATCCAGCGCCCGTCGCTGAACCGCCAATCCTGCGTCACCTGCGTCCGGCGCATTAATGAGCGACGCTGGTTGTACCAGGTGAAATCCACCGTGACGTCCGCGCGCAGGCCACCGTCCCTGAAGGTGATTGACGCGACTTCGTCGTCCGCCATCTCGAAATCGTCTGCCAGCGACCCGGTGCGGGCCAGGAATCTCTGCGCCTCGTCGGCGGCCAAGTGCGGCGTCACATCTTGATATCGGCCCCAACGGAGGCCGTCGTTGTATTCATGGGTGATTCGCACCAAAGCATCCTGACGGTTCTGCGACGGCGTCACGCAGCCCGCCAGAAACACGAGGACAGGCAACAACGCGACGGCAGAGGTGTTGCTGAACATTGTTTCCACGGTAAGGCGCCCTGTCCCTTGCCGCAAGAAAATGGGAATCGTCGGAGCCGCCGACAGGGTCGATTGCCCGCTCCAGGCAAACATAATCTAGCTTTCAAAGCTAGATTATCAACGGTTCCGGGATATTTCGGCAGGTTCGGCCTCCGGCGAACGGCAGAGAACGGGAGCGGCGACGCGAACAAGACGCGGGCCGTTTCAGCGCCGCTTCAGGATCTTCCGGAACTTCGCGCGATCGTTGGCGCCGAATTCCCGTAGGGCGACCAGAACAACAAAGTAGACCACGGCGACGAGCAGGGTGATGGCAAGGCCGACGATTCGGCCATGTCCCGGGAGTATGCGGCCGACCAAGACAGCCGCGCCGGCGGCGATGCCCACGCGGATGATCGTAGCCATCGGTGCGCTGCCGCCGAGCCGCACGCGAATGTAGAGCACGGACACCACGAATCCCAGGACCATGCCCGATGCCGCCGCGATCGCCATCGCGACCAGCATCTCGGCGCCAAGCGCCGCCGCCGGTACCAGGACGTAGGCGGCACCCACACCGGTCAAGACGGTCGTGGCCATCAACACGAGGGCGGCCAGCGGCCGGCCCGACGCGTTCAACATCGCGCACGACACCGCCAAGAGCGCCAGCGCGCATTCGCCGACGACCAGGATGGGCAAGGCCCGCGCGCCTTCCTGATACTCCGGGCGAAACAGAATCGCGATCAGGGCGGCCGGGCGGGCCCCGAGAGCGACTCCCATCGCGGTCGCCAGAATCAGCGCGACCCTAAGGGTCTGCGTGACATAAGCGCGCGTGGCTTCGCGGTCGGCCGCGAACGTCGAACGGGAGATGAGCGGAAAGATCACGAACGTCACGACCAAGAGCGCCTGGTAGGGCAGCAGAGCTAACGTACGCAACGCCTGATAATGGCCGGCGATGACACCACCGCGCGTGGGATCCACCATGCCCGCGAAATGGTGCAAGAGCGGCTGATCGTAGAGGAGCTCGACGTTGAGGAGTAGGTTGTACCCAAAGATCATGGCCCAGAAGGCAGCCAAGCGACGCATGGGGAACGCGGCCGTCGGTCCCGGGCGGCGCAAGCTCATGGCGCGCGCGGCGACACCGACGATGAACACAGCCGCGAGCGCGAACCCCCCGAACGCGCCCGCCACGCCTGCCAGCGCCGCTCCCGCCAGCAACAGGACCGTCTTCGCCGCGGAGAACGTCATGTCGAAACGAGCCTGCGTGTGAAAGCGGCGCAAGCCGTTCGCCGAACCCACGAACACCGCGTAGGCGGCGTACAGCAAGGGAATGGCCGCCGCGATTCGATAATACGGCACGTAGGCGGGCGCCTTTTCGAAGTCGGCCAGCACGGGGGCGCCGAGGAAAAACGCCAGCGCGAAGGCCACGCCGATCGGCACCAGCAGCCGCAGCGACGCCTGCTGTACCGCCCCGGCGCGCGAGTCATCCTCGGCGGTAAACTTCGAGACGCTTTGGATTGTGGCCTGCACGATGGTGTTGTTGCCGACCGAGATCGCGCTGTTGACGGCGCCGAAGGCGCCGAGGCTGGCGACGTTGACCAGACGGGCCAAGAGGACCTGCTGGACGAAGCCACTCAACATGAAGAACACCTTGGCGGCGCCAATGAACAGCGCGCCCCTGCCGGCTTCGACGGCCCGATCGACCGGGGGCGCCGCCTCGGGTACGTCCGCGAGGCCCGGATTGGCCGTGACCGTGGTCGTCTTAATTCGTGGAGGCTCGGTCATGGCTTTGCCGCCGAGACCACGCGGTCAATGGCGCCGAGGTCACGTCGCAAGCGGACGTCGATGAAACCGGCTGCGTGGCACAGCGCCACCGTTCGTTCGGACTGATCCGCTCCGATCTCCAGAACCAGGCCCCCGCCCGGTACCAACAGGGACGGTGCGGCGACGATCAGGCGGCGAATCAGAGCCAGGCCATCGGGACCACCGTCGAGAGCGCGGGCCGGCTCGCTTGTGACCTCTGGCGGGAGCGCCACAAGCTCGGCGGTCGCGATATACGGCAAATTCGCGACGATCAGGTCAAAAGGCGCATGGGGCGGAAGCGATTCAGCGAGATCCCCGTTCAGAAACGTCACGGCCACATTGTGGCGCGTGGCATTCGCGCGCGCGACTTCCAGCGCGTCGAGCGAGATGTCGACGGCAAACACCGTCGCGCCGGGCACCTGTTTGGCCAGCGTGACCGCGATGGCTCCGGAGCCGGTGCCGATGTCGGCGATCTTGAGAGACTTGGCGAGGCTGATGGAGGGTTTGGGGGAGGCATCGGGCGACACGCCAGGCGAGACCTGGGTCGAGTCAGCCTGCGCAACGTCAAGGGAAAGCGCGGTCAAGGGGCCCGGCAAGACAGCGGGACTGTCGTCAGGCGAGCGGATGGACCGCACGGCCGCGCGCTCCCGAAGCCGCGCCAGGGCCTCGTCGACCAGGGTCTCGGTATCGGGCCGGGGCACGAGGACCCGCCGGTCGACGGCGAAGTCCAATCCGAAAAATTCCTTGTGACCGACGATGTAGGCGACCGATTCGCCGGCTTGCCGGCGGCGGACGTGCTCGCGGATCGACGTCAACTCGGCCGCGTCGAGCGGTCGATCGAACTGCACGTATAGCTGAACGCGCGGCAATCCGAGGGCAGCGGCGATCAGAATTTCGGCGTCGAGGCGAGGCGTCGCGAGGACCCGGTCCTCGAAACGTCGCGTCGTCCACCGCAGGACCTCGAGCAACGTCCAACGGTCTTTCTTTTGTTCCATCCTCTGATCGGCGTTCCCATCTCGCTCGCGATCGGGTTTCGGATCTATGGGAACCTCGGCCAAGACGCGCGATTGTAGTACAGCTTTACGATGCCGGGGCGGCAACCGATCTTGCCGGATCTTGCCGGCCACGCGGGGCGGTTTCACGTCCGACCCAAGTCACATCTGAAGGGCAAACGCCAGGGCCGAGCGGACCTCTCGCATCTTTTCGGGCCGCAGTGTGGTGATCGCCGCTCCCAACCTGGCTTTTGCAACCGTTTGCAGGTGATCCAAGTTGACCGCGCAGCGCCGTTCCAGGCCATCTGCAAGATCCAACTCGACCTCGCTGGGACTCTCTCGAACGGTGGACGTTATCGGTGCGACCGTCACCTCCCCCAGAAAGGAGATAGCGGAGTCCCGCGTGAGAATCAGCACGGGTCGGCGTTTATCGGGCTGTGCGAATCGATACCACCGGACCTCCCCACGCCTCATGGTTCAGGCCAAACCTGCTCGTCTTGCCATCCGTCGAGTTCTCCGGCGCGGATGGGATGGCGGCGATAGGCCTCTTGATGTCGCGCTTCGAGATCCTCGACCCTCTTTTTTGCGAGGGCCGCTCGCAAGGCGTCACGCGTGAATGCCGAACGCGTGGTGCGGGCCCGCTTGGCGGCGCGATCCACGGCCGTCAGCAGCTTGTCATCCAAGGTCATCTGCACCGTTTTCGTCATAGCTATACTAATAGCTATCATGACCAGCATCGCTCGGCAACGTCGTACCTGGATTCAACGGGCACGGGCAGAGAAAGTCATTCCAGGCGCGTCGCGGCGAGCCAAGTGTCCCAGGCGTCCAACGCGAGCCCCACGGTGGCGCCCGCGCTGCAGCGCACGATGGGTGTGCGCAACAGCAAGGGATCCTCGGCCAACAGTCTTTCGATCCGTGGCCCGGTTGGCGCCGCGAACTTCAACCCTTTGTCCACGTAACGCTTGCCTTCTCGGTCTATGAGCTTATCCATTCCCCCCAAGCGGCCGGCCACGGCACGCAACTCGCCGGGCGACATACCCTTGCGCGCCAGGTCGACCGCCTGGAACGGCACGTTGCGTTCCTTGAAGAAACGCTCCGCCCTGCGGGTGTCCGGACATTTCTTGGTCCCGAAAATCTGCACGCCTTGCAGGCTCACCAAAATTCTCACCCGCGCGACGTCACTTCATCCGCAAACGGTCGACGGGCACGCCGCGACCCAGGTGCGCATCGACGATCTCGGAAACGTCACCGACCGTGACGCCGCCGTACCAAACCTGTTCGGGGTAGACCACCACCGCCACGCCGCGGGGGCACTGATCCAGGCAACCGGCGGCGTTGGCCCGCATTCGCCCCTTCATTCCACGTTCGTGCAACAATCTCTTGAACTCGTCGCGCACCTCTTCGGAGCCTTTCTCCGCGCACGATCCCTTCGGATTGCCGGGCTCGCGGCGGTTCGTGCAGATGAAAACATGCCTCTCCAGGTGCGGCGCGGCCATCAGATCATCCTCCTAGCACAAACGCGGAAAAACCCACTTCAAAGCCGGCCCACGTCGCGATCTCGAACCCAGCCTTCGAGGCCGTTCGCGAGGCGGATCCGGACCCAATCCTGATCCCGGTCGAGCACGCGCACGCGCAAGCCGGCGTGCACGTCGAAGGTGGTCCGGTAGTTGGGATCGGCGCCTTCCTTGGCGGGCACCTCGTCGCCAAGCACGATGGCGTACGGCACCCGGTCGAGCGCCAATCGACCGACCAGCAGCGCGCCCGCCAGGGCCGCCATCACGCCGAGGATCCCGGCAATGGCGCCCCACCCCGGGGCATCGTCATGGCCGCCCGGCGCCCGACGCGCGCGCAATCGCAACCCGAGAAACACGAAGAAGGAGACGTACAGCGCCAGGAAAAGCCACGTCTCGGTGGACAACGTCAGCGCCGCCACCGCCCGAATCCAGATTGACTCGCGATCGGCGCCCTCGATCTTGTCGTGAACGCGTCGCTCGACGCCCTTGCGCGCCTGCTGCAGATTGTAGCGCGCGTCGTCGGCGTCGGGATCGAGGTCGAGAGCGCGCTCCCATCCCCAGATCGCACGACCGAGCTGACCGAGCCGGTAGTAGGCGTTGCCGAGGTTGTAGTCCAACTCGGGCGACAGGACCCCTTGGCGATCAAGCTGTTCATACGCGGTCACGGCGGCCACGTAGTCTCCCCGGAGAAACGCGTCGTTGCCGCGCTTCCACGCGTCGTCGAGCAGATCGGCGCGGGCGATGCCGGCGATCGACACGACGACGCCGACCGCGACGCAAAGTCCGAGGGCCAGACACCGCGCCCGCGAGGAAATCCACGCCTGCGGCTGAGTCCGGACGCGCCATCCACGCTTGTCGCCGCTTGGATTCAAGCGCCGGCCTCCGCGTGGAGCGCCGCTCGCTCGATGACGTCGATCAGATCGCTGGCCGTATCCTGCACGGTTCCCAGGGCGACGGTCGCGTCGCCGTCGGCTCGACCAGGCGCGAATCGGGCACGGTCACATTCCTCGAGGACCGCGATCACGCGATCGATCTCGGTGACGGGCAGGTCCCGGTCCCCGAGCAGCGCCCGCAACTCGTGCATGCGCAGGCCCTTCACGGGGCGGCCAAGCAGCGACGCCAGGGCCTCGCGGATCACGCGATCGATCTCGATGAAGAAGGGTCCGACTTCCTTGCGCAGGCGGTGTCCATCGGCGGCGGCCAGATGACCACGGACTTTCTTGCGCGCCCGGCGACGACGACGCGATCCCGTGTCCTCGGCCAAGCGCTCGCGAATCCGAAACAGCATGACCGCCAACGCAAAACCCAGGGGAGGCAAAGCCACGGCGGCGGCAAACGCGCGCGTCCGAAAAAAAGTCGTCCCAAGGTCACGGCGGAGAGCGGCGCGCGCGTGCAAGGGACGTATCTCCTCGGAGATGACGTTCTCACTGAACACACCCGCCGACGTAGGCGATCCCGCTACCGACCCACCGCCCCCGACGGTCTTGGCTCCCGCTACCGCGTCTCCGGTGGCGGTCAAACTGATCGGGGCGGTTTCGGTGTGCGTGTATCGGCGCGCGTCGGGGTCGAAGGCGTAAAGTACGATCGCCGGGAGGGTCACCGT
>JADGRC010000366.1 GCA_017881245.1 Pseudomonadota bacterium | reverse complement strand
GAGCTCATCAAGATAGCACCGGTTGTCGAAGCCCTGCAGCGCCGGGGCGCGCCTCTGTCCATCGTGCACACGGGCCAGCACTATTCCTACGAGCTTGACGCGATTTTTTTCGAGGAGCTGGGCTTGCCGAAGCCCGTCGCCAATCTGGAGGTCGGCTCGGCCGGGGCCGCGCAGCAGCTGGGCATGATTGTCATTCGCAGCGCTGAGGTGCTTGCCAAGCTTCAGCCCCGCTGGGTGTTGGTGCAGGGTGATACCAACAGCGTGCTCGGTGGCGCGCTGGCGGCGTTTAAGCTGGGCCTGCCGATCGCGCACCTGGAGGCTGGCCTGCGCAGCGACGATTGGGACATGCCGGAGGAGGCCAACCGCGTGTTGGCCGGTCGCCTGGCGGCATTGCACCTGTGTCCGACGGAGGGGCAGGTCGAACGCTTGCGGCGCGAGAATATCGTGCGGGGCGTTCACGTCGTGGGCAACACGGTGGTGGACGCCGCGCTCACGAACGCGGATCGCGCCCGCGAACGCTCCAAGGTCATCGAACGCCTCGGCCTCGGTGACAAGCGGTATGCGCTCGTGACGTTGCATCGACCGTCCAACGTCGATTCGGAGGAACGACTTACGGCCGTCTTGCGCGCGCTTGGCGCCGTGGCCCGCCACCACGGACTCACGCTCGTGTTTCCCACGCATCCGCGCACACGCGCCACGATCACCCGCATGGCGGACGGGCAGCGTTTTTCCGAGCCGCCGTTCCTCACGACCGATCCGGTGGGTTACCTCGACTTCTTGCGCCTACTCTCGGACGCGCAGCTCACGCTGACCGATTCGGGGGGCGTTCAGGAGGAGGCCTGCACGTTGCGCGTACCCTGTGTCACGCTGCGCGCCAACACCGAGCGCCCCGAGACCGTCGATGTCGGGGCGAACATGCTGTGCGACTCCACGACTCCCGGGGTTCTCGAAACCGCGGTGGAAACGATGCTCGCCCGACCGCGGTCCTGGACGAACCCGTTCGGGGATGGCCGCGCCGGTGAGCGCGTCGCGGATCTGCTGTTGGATCCCCGCACGCGACGTGCGCCTTCCGGGGCTCCCTAGGCTTTCTGTCATTCCCAATGAAGAAGCTGCGTGCGCTCGTCCTTGCCGAATCCTGTAACCCGGACTGGTTCAGCGTGCCGCTCGTGGGCTGGTTTCATTGCGAGGCCTTGCACCGTTTGACGGATTCCTTGGAGGCTCACGTCGTGACGCAGGTTCGGAATAGCGATGCCTTCGTTCGCCAAGGCTGGCGCCCCGGCATCGATTTTACGGCCGTCGACACTGAGCTCGTCGCGCGCCCGATGTGGCGCCTGGACGAGGGCTTGCGCAAGGCCGCGGGGCTCGGGTGGACGGCCAGCACCGCGCTCGCGCCGGTCGCCTACGCGTACTTCGAATACAAGGCGTGGAAGGAGTTCGGCTCCGCTATCAAGGCGCACAAGTGGGATGTCGTGCACCGCGTGACGTCGCTGAGCCCGACCACGCCCAGCGTGATCGCGGGGGCCTGCCGGCGCGCCGGCGTGCCGTTCGTATGGGGGCCGATCAATGGTGGCGTTCCGTGGCCAAAGGGCTTTCACAGCCAGTTGCGTGCCGAGGGCGAATACCTGTCCTACGTCCGTGGCGCCTACAAGTTGTTGCCGTTTTATCGCGGCAGCCGCCGGGATTCCGCCGCGATCGTGATCGGGTCCCGGGACACCTGGGAGCAAATGCCCGCCGCGTATCACGGTCATTGCGTATACGTGCCGGAAAACGCGGTCGATCCGGCGCGATTCTCCCGCCAGGTCGAAGGTCTCGTGCGCGAGCCCTTGCGCGTGGCATTCGTGGGACGCCTGGTTCCGTACAAGGGCGCCGACATGTTGCTGGAGGCGGCGGCGCCGCTGGTGCGAGCGGGAAAAGTGGTGGTCGACATCATCGGCGACGGTGAACAGATGGGACGGCTCAAGGAGATCGTCGCCGCCCAAAACATCGGCGGCGGTGTCAAGCTGGGCGGTTGGGTCGAACACGTGCACATGCAGGAACGGCTCGCCGAATCCGATGTCCTCGGATTCCCGAGCATTCGCGAATTCGGCGGTGGGGTCGTTCTGGAAGCGATGGCGCTCGGGCTGGTTCCCGTCGTGGCCGACTATGGCGGACCGGCCGAGCTCGTCACCGACAGCACCGGATATCGCGTCCCGATGGGTACCCGTGACGAGCTCGTCGCGCGTTTCCGTCAGGTGCTGGGCGGTTTGGCCCAAGACACCTCGGGGCTGCGCGCGATGGGTCAGCGCGCGCGCGCGCGGGTCCTCAAGCTCTTCACCTGGGACGCGAAGGCACGACAGATGTTAGAGGTTTACCGGTGGGTCACGGGCGGTCGCGACAAACCTGATTTCGGCATGCCCTTCCCAGACTAAAAGAGGCCGAGCAGGACATGAACCTGGACATTCCAATCCTTCCTTTCGCGGCAATCGTGAAGCGCGATCTCTTGGGTTTCGCGCATCCCCTCGCGGCCCCTCGTCGGCATCTCGAGGTGGCGGTCGACTGGTTGGCCCGCGCGCACGACAAGGGCGAGGGCGGTGGCGTCAGCTATGGGTATTCGATTCGCGGGGGTTGGCGACCGCCTTACCGCGAGACGTCCGGATACATCGCCGAGACTTTCTTCGACCTGGCGGTGCAGCTGAAAACCCCGGCATTCCGCGAGCGGGCGATCCGCATCTGCCGCTGGTTGTGTCGCGTCCAGAACGCCGACGGATCGATCTCCAACCCCGCGTTCGACGCCTCGCGGGGGATAGTGTTCGACACGGGACAGGTGCTTCACGGACTGGTCCGCGGGTTCGATGAGACGGGCGACGAAGAGATCCTGCGCGCCGCGGAACGCGCGGGCGACTGGCTGACCACCGTTGCCGACAAGGAACGCCGGTGGACCCGGAACACGTACAACCGAATCCCTCACGTTTACAATACCCGAAGCGCCTGGGCTCTGGCGCGTCTGCACCGATTGAGGCCGACGCCGGAGCGAGAGGCCGTCACACGGGCTAACCTCGACTGGGCTTTGTCGCAGAAACGCGGGGGGTACTACGACCAGAACGCCTTCGAGGTGGGGGTGCCGCCGTTCACGCACACCATCGCTTACGCCATTCGCGGCCTTCTCGAGTCGGGACTGTTGCTCGACGATGAACGTTACACTCAAGCGGCCGAGGACAGCGCCCGCTGCGTCGTGGAACGTCTGCGCTCCGATGGCTTTCTGCCCGGGACCATCGACGTCGATGGAACGCCGCGGGCGACGTATTGCTGCCTGACGGGAAATTGCCAGATGGGCATAATTTGGGCGCGCCTCCATCGAATAGGCGGTGATCCCATGTTTCGTCGCGCTGCGGTGGATGCGCTTCGCTATGTCATGAGGTGGCAGGACATCGAGACGACCAACCCGAACGTCCGCGGCGCCATCAAGGGTTCCCAGCCGGTGTGGGGAGCCTATTCGCGGCTGACGTTCCCCAACTGGCCGACCAAGTTTTTCATCGACGCCATGCTGCTTTCGCTGGACTGGCTGACATGAGTGTTGGCACCCAGGCGCCCGTGCCGTCCGTCCAGCTCTTGAATGGCCGGTTCGATGCTTTGACGCTGGCCGAGACAGTCGATCTTGTCAGCCGGCGCATCCACGCCGGTGAGCGCGGGTACCTATGCACGGTCAACGTGGCGATCCTGATGATGATGCGCCAGGATGAACGTCTGCAGCGATTCGTCGATCGCGCCGCCATCGTCGTGGCGGATGGTCAACCGCTGATTTGGAGCGCGCGAATGCTTTCGCGTCACCTGCCCGAACGGGTCGCGGGCGTGGATTTGGTCGACCGGCTGTGTGCTCGCGCGGCGCGCGAGGGCTTCGGCGTTTACTTGTTGGGTGCGCACAGGACCGTGGTCGACAAACTGGCCGATCGACTGGCGCAAAAATATCCCGGGCTGATCTTGAGCGGCGTCGCGGATGGATATTTTGGCCCCGCCGAGGCGGAAGGGCGCGCCCGCGCGGTGGCGGCGAGTGGCGCCAAGATCCTGGTGGTGGCGATGGGCGTGCCCCGTCAGGAGCACTTCATCGAGGAGTACTGGGATCGGCTGTCGGTTCCGTTCGCCTTGGGCGTCGGGGGATCATTCGACGTGATGGCGGGTCTTCGGGCGCGTGCGCCCGAAATCATTCAGCGCGTGGGGATGGAGTGGTTCTTTCGCTTCGTTCAAGAGCCGCGTCGCCTCGGAAGACGCTACCTCGCGACCAACACGGAGTTCCTGTACCTGATCTCGCGCGAACTTTTGGCGGCACGTCGGCGCTAAACGACATTCCCCTGTCGGTCTCATTGGCAGATACCATTGTGCCATAGTCAACTTGTTAACGTTCGGTTGACCGGCCGCGGGTGGCGGACGCAGGATGATTCGCGTGCGGCGACATTCGCTCGGAGGCGTCGCGGTGGCCGCGGGAGCGCTCGCCGTCGGGTTGGTCATCGCGCAGCGACCGTGGAGGACGCGACCGCCCGAGAGAGTCGCCTTGCCGCTCGGCAGTGAAGCGATTCCATCACTGGAATCGACGCCTGGTCCAAACGAGATCAGCGTGTTGTCCCTGGTGAACGAGATGTCGCGCCTTGATCACTTGGCGCAACTTCCCGCGGCGCGTTTCGTCGCCCGGCAGCAGTCGAGCACCGACCGTCGGGCGCGCGATCCTTCGGATGGCGACACCTGGTTCGCGAACGACGACTTCGTGACGGACACGCGTCCCAATCTGGTTCGCGTCGAGCCTCAGTCGGATGGTGGAAAACGCTACGTGCTTCTGGACGCGGAAGGTCCGGGCGCCGTGGTGCGTATCTGGACCGCCACCCCCACGGGCACGCTGCGCATCTACGTCGATGGCGATCCGCGCCCCGCTTTGGAAGCGGACATGGGGAAGCTTCTCTCGGGTCAGGTGTTCCCGTTCGAGCCGCCGTTCGGTCAGACGACGTCGATGGGGTACACCCTCTATTTTCCGTTTCCCTATCGCAAGCGTTGCGTGATCACAGTGGACAGCATCGTGTCCATCGATCCTTTCTCCGGACACCCGATCGACAAGCTCTACTATCAGATCGGAACGCGCAGCTATCGTCCGGCGCCCGACACCGTCGCGTCCATCGCCGAGAGCATCCGATCCTACTCCGTGGTGGAGCTCAATCGGGCACGCCCCACCATCGCGCGCGTGGCGGCCGAGCTGCGCGCGGGCCCGGTCGATCGCCCGCCGTCCGGCCGGACGACCGTGCAGATCCCAGCGACTGGAGTCACCAAGGGTCTCAGCAGCAGCACCATCGTCGCGGCCGCGCCCGGTGGAGGCGTCCTGACCGCCTTGCATCTCTTCACCAGGGAGCGCGATCCCGCCATGCTGCGCACGACGTTCCTTTCCATTGCGTTCGACGGTGAGGAGACGGTTCGCGCTCCGCTAGTCGATTTCTTCGGTACGGGTCCGGGTTGGAACCCGTATTCGTCACTGCCCTTGACCGTGGGCGACGACGGCACGTTGGCGTGCCGGTTCCCGATGCCGTTTCAAAAGCGGGCGGTCTTGTCGATCGTTCGCGAAGGGCCCGGCACCGTCGAAATCAGCGGTAGCATTTCAGTCGATCCGCGATCTTTCGAGAGCGACTCGTTGCTCTTTCATGCCCGCTGGCGCCCCTCGGAGATCGTTCGGACGCGCCCGTTTCGCGACTGGCACATCGCCACGCTCGGTCGGCGCGGCCACCTGGTCGGAACCGTCCTCGAGGTCGAGAACCCCTCGGGCGTCGCCTGGTGGGGCGAGGGCGATGAGAAGATCTACGTCGACGGCGAAACGTTCCCCAGCATTTTCGGCACCGGAACCGAGGACTACTTCGGCTACGCGTGGTCGTCGACGCAATTGTTCGCCCACCCGTACCATGCCCAGACTCGTGCGACCGGACCAGGGTTCTCCGGGCAGTTCTCGATGAACCGCTTTCACGTCCTCGATCCGATCCCCTTCGAGAGCTCTTTACGCTTCGATCTTGAAGCGTGGCACTGGAGCGATACGTCGATGACAATGGCGGCGATTCTCTACTGGTACGCACGTCCATCCGGCACCGACGATTTTCCGTCGGGCCAACACTGAGGCATTAGTCCGGCCGCCGACGAGGCTAACGCGTCGGCGCGGACTCGAGAACCAGAAGGGTCACGCTGAGGGGCGGTATTTCGATAGGTTTTTCCTGCACCTGACCGATCGGGCTCTCTTCGATGGTCACGCCGCGTGGCTTACCTGGAACGTTCCCCGCCATCGGCCCTGCGCCGGTCAACAGGAAGCGCCGTCCGGCCCGTATCGGACCCATACCCGCGATCCGAAATCGAAGCTTTCGGGCTCGCCTTGGGTCCGGGTTTACGACGGCCACCGTCAGGGCCGCCCGATCGTTCGTCCATGCGGCTGAAATATCGAGGGGCTTGGGACAACCGCGCACCGCGACAGGCAGGCTGCCGAAGTGATGCCGGTACAGGGACAACACGAGGCCCGTCGGTTCCAACTCGGCGGCGTCGTTGTTGGTCTTGATCGCCCCGATCACATTGACCGTCTGGGCGTAGTTGGCCATGTAAAACAGATCGCTGTTGCGAAAGAGCTCGTGCAACCCCGCCGCGATGCCGAGACCATCCTTGAGGAAGTAGCGCGTGCCAAGCTCGCCGTACTCGTAGGCTCCGTACCAGTAGTTCCACTCGTCGAACGCAATCCGCACGTCTTTCCCGGCTCCCGCGGGTTGCTCCCGGCGGTAGGCGCGGTGAGCCTCCGCGATGCGCCGGATCCCTTCGGGGGCCTGCGCGACGTGCGCGATCACATCCGGATTGCCGTGCCAATAGTCGTGCTCGCTGATGAAAGTCATGCGCGAGCCTGCCTGGGCAAGCATGGTTCGACTCCAGTCCCCAACCGCCCCGACCCCGACGAGCTTGACCTTGGGATCGACCGCCCACATCGCGTCGGCGAACGCGCGGTGCTTGGCGACATATCTGTCGATGGGCAGATGGCCGAGCTGCCATTCGCCGTACATCTCGTTGCCCACGGCCCACAGTCGGATGTCGAAGGGCAGGGGGTGGCCGTTCCGCGCGCGCAGCTCGCCAAGGGGGGTGTTCTTGGCCCCGTTGGCGTACGCCACCAGATCCGCCGCCGTGTGTACGTCGCCCATCCCGGTATTGACCGCGACATACGGCTCGGCCTTGATAAGGCGACACAGCTCCACGAATTCGTGCAACCCGACGTCGTTGGGCTCGACGCCCTTCCACGCCGGATTCTTGCGCGGCGGCCGCCGATCGCGATCGCCGATGCCGTCCTTCCAATCGTAGCCACTCACGAAATTGCCGCCGGGCCAACGGTACACGGTCGCGTCGAGCTCGCGCATCCGCGCGATCGTTTCACGGCGCCACCCCGAGATGTTGTCGGCGGGCATCAGGGAGACCGGGCCGATTCGCACGACGCCCCCGCCACGCACCACGATTTCAATGCGACCGTTGTCGGTGGTCGCGCCCGCGCGGAAGGCGAGCGGGATCGTCCGCCAGTCCTTGCCAACGCTCCTGATGACGACGGTCTGGCGAGCGCCGGCTCCTCCGCCCCACACCAGGCTCACGTCTATTGGCGCGGCGGACGCGCTCCCAGCGAGCACGATCCGGCCGACGTAGTCCCGCTCGTCTCGGAGCGCGAGGCGTTCTTGCATCAGGCCAACCGGCATGCCGCCGGCAGAGCGCAAAAGGGGGCAGGGCGCTCCGGTCAGCGTACCTTCGCCCGACATTGTCACGGCCTGCTTGTCGCCCAGGATCATCCAAGGGGAACGCACAAGCAGTTCGTAAGGGTGGCCTTCCCCTTCCCAGGCGTTGGTCCCAGGGGTGAACATCTCCCAGGCCGGCGCCGCGCCGCTGACCGGATAGAAAAACTTGCGATCCTCGAGCATCTCCGCCCAGATCCCACCGTAAATCCCGTGGCCGATGTGCTCGATGAACTGCCCGTAAAGTAGGGGCGAGATGGGCGCACCCACGGTGGTGGCGTCGACATCGACTTCTTCGGCCACCATCGGTTGTCCGACCGGCTCCGCGGCCCCCAGAGTCGGCTCTCGCGCACCCAACGTGATGGTCACAAGGACGCCGGCCCGAGCCGCGAGACGATAGTCCATGAGACGTATCTATCCCATATGTCAGCGGGTTTGTGCGACTCAGCGGGTTTGTGCGACGGGTTCCCAAGGCGCGACCAGGTTACGGGAACGGGGCTGGACCCAATGGAAACCCCCGGTTAACACACGGTCCGCAAGTCTTCTTTCTTGATGTGAATGTTGGATCTGCGCGCGAAACTTCGCTACCTTCTTCGCAAATTGGTTCGGGGATGGAAAAACTTGGGAGCGAAAAAACATGAAGAACTTTGACCTTGGTGCCCGTATGTCCCGTCACGCGTCGCGGATCTCGTCGACATTGCGCCAGGCCAATCGGCTGGTGCCGGGGATTCCGTTCGGCCTCCTTCTCGTGGCCGTGGTTCCGATGTTGGGCGTGGTTCCGTCGTGCGGTGATAGCGGTGGGAGCAAGGACGGCGGCACGGATGTGAAGGCCGACGCGAAGGATGCGGCGACCGATGCGAAAGATGCGGCGACCGACTCGAAGGACGCGAGCGACGCTTCGGATACTGGAGCCGGTGGAATGGTTGTGGTTCACACGGGTGGCGCCGGGGGCGGCTCGGCCGGTGCTGGCGGATCGCCTGCCGGTACAGGCGGTACGGCAGGCACCGCGGGTGGGGGAGGTACCGTCGCGACCGGTGGCGCCGGCGGTCTGGGTGGCGCGGCGACGGGCGGACACGCGACCGGCGGAGCGGCTACAGGAGGAGCAGCGACCGGCGGCGCAGCGACGGGTGGCGCGGCGACGGGCGGACACGCGACCGGCGGAGCGGCTACAGG
>JADGRC010000044.1 GCA_017881245.1 Pseudomonadota bacterium | reverse complement strand
CCGGCGTTCGGTGCGCTCAACCTGGATCAGTTGACGGTCCAGGACGTGGAGCGGCTGAAGGCGCGCATGTTGGCGAAGAATCTCAGTCGGAAGCGCGTGAACAACGTGCTGAACGTTCTGAGCAAACTTCTCCGATATGCGCTGGAGCTGGAGATCGTCGGGAAGATTCCGACGATCAAGACGCTGAAGGTCGCGCCGCAGAAGTTCGACTTCTTCACGGTCGAAGAGCTCGAGCGGCTGATCGACGCGGCGAAGGCGGAACCCGAGTGGCAGGCGGCGATCGTCCTGGCGGCGGAGGCGGGGCTACGGATGGGAGAGCTTCTGGCTCTCGAATGGGGGGACATCGATCTCAAGGCGCGAGTGCTGACGGTCATGAGATCGGACTGGCGGGGGCAGATCGGATCGCCGAAGGGCGGGAGGGAGCGGAAGGTGCCGTTGACCGGACGGGCGGTTGCCGCCTTGAAGGCTCACCGTCACCTGCGGGGGAAGTTGGTCTTCTCCTGGGAGGACGGCAGGCGGTGGACGTTCGTGACGATGCGGGCTGGGATCAAGAGACAGGAGAAACGCGCCGGCCTACGCATCACTGGTTGGCACATCCTTCGTCACGCGTTCTGCTCTCACCTCGCCATGCGAGGGGCGGCGCCGCGCGCGATCCAGGAGTTGGCCGGCCACGCCAGCATCAGCGTCACCCAGCGATACATGCATCTCGCCCCGTCAGCGCTGACCGAGGCGATCGCCCTGCTCGAAAACCGAAGCGCGCTGACAACAGGCTGACAACGAGCTCGACCACGATCGATAATCCTAAGTAATCTTAGTTAGTTAGTTTGGGTGAGCGACGGGGATTGAACCCGCAACCCTCGCAGCCACAGTGCGATGCTCTACCAATTGAGCTACGCCCACCACACACGTATTCAGTTGTCACTTTCTTGCGTTTGTAGCGCGCCCGGAGGGAGTCGAACCCCCGACCAGCGGCTTAGAAGGCCGCTGCTCTATCCAACTGAGCTACGGGCGCATGCTTATGGTTTCAATAGGTTAGCGTCAAGTGTTTTTGCCCGGCGCACGGAGACTACCTGATACCGGGTCTCTTGGTCGACGGCACTTGAACCCCTCCGTCCATCGGCCAACCTGGGCGACGGTGGTTTGTGCCGGTCAGCGGTCGGTCGCGCCCTAATTCGCGCAGACCCTGTAAGGTATCAGTTTTCTTCGCCCCTGAAGGTTGGCGTCCCACTTCGCCCTCTACGTCCGTGCGGCCTCATCACGAGGTTGAAGCTCATCGGCGATCTCGCTACCGGGAGGAATACATGCGTCGCTCCGCCTTCGGCAATCATCAGGTCGTTTGGTCGACTCTTGCTCTCACGCTCCTGGTGCCGGGACTCGCCTGTTCGGGCGTCGTTTCCCGCACTGGCACACCGTCGCAACCTGGTTCTTCCATACCCGGTTCGAGTAGCCCTGGCACGAACACTCCATCTGCCACATCCACGAACACCAACCCGGCGGTTCCCGGTGGACAGGTGGTCCCGTCGACCGGGCAAACGAACACCCCTTCACCGACCACCGGTACCACGGCCGCCCCGCCCCCAAGCGCGCCGGGCATCGTGCCGCTGCGACGGCTATCCCTTCTCGAATACAGGAACACCATTCGCGACTTGCTTGGGAACGCGACGGTTCAGACCACCGATTTGCCCGTCGACCAGCAAGCAGCGACCTCCGGCTTCGCGGTCGGAGCCGCCATCACCAGCGCGCCCGACGCCCGGCTCTTGCTCGACAAGTCGGATCTAGTCTCGACGTCGGCCACATCAAAGCTCGCGGCGTTGGTCCCTTGCATCGCCACGGCGACGACGGCCGCGCCGGCCGGAGAGACCTGCGCGCGTTCGTTCATCACGCAGTTCGGCCGCAAGGCTTATCGTCGACCGCTCGTTGACGACGAAGTCACCCGCCTCGTGGCTCTTTACAATGCGCAACTCGGTCCCGACATCGGCGGCACCTTCTCGGATGCCATTCACGCTCTGGTGATGGCGATGTTGCAGTCTCCGAATTTCCTTTATCGCCGGGAACTTGGCCCGACCACGGCGCCGACCCAGAACGGCGCCTTTATCCGCTACAACTCGCAGGAGATGGCCTCCCAGCTGTCTTATTCGTTCTGGGCCACCATGCCGGACGATCGCCTATTCCAACTTGCCGACACCGACAAATTGCAAACCGCGGATCAGATTCAGGCCGAGGTCCGTCGGATGATCATTGATCCGAAAGCGAAAGATACCTACGCGGATTTCGCCACCCAGTGGTTGAGCCTGACACAGCTCCCGACCGCCTTGAAGGATCCCAGCCTCAACTTTTCAGCCCAGATGGCGCAGTCCATGCTCGCCGAGACCGGCGCGTTCGTATCGGATCTCTTCTTGGGACCGAAGGCCACTGGAAGTCTGGAAGCCCTGCTGACCTCGCGTTCAACGTTCGTCGACGCAACGCTCGCCAAGATCTACGGCGTGTCCGGCGTGACCGGCACGGCGCTGCAGCCGGTGACCCTGGACGCCAGCCAACGCGCTGGAATCCTAACGCAGGCCAGTTTCTTGACGATGCACGGAGCGACGGATGGATCGTTCCCCGTCAGGCGTGGCGCGCAGGTCTATCGGCGGCTCTTCTGCAAGGAAATCGAGCTACCCGACAACGTGCAAGTGGTAGCCCCGCCCGCAGCCCTGCCGGGCCAGACCACGCGCCAACGGTTCGCGGCGCATGCCATGAACGCCTGCGCGGGCTGCCACGCGCTGCTTGATCCGATCGGTTTCGCGTTCGAGAACTACGGTGGCCTCGGAGAGTATCGAACGACAGACAATGGTCAGCCGGTTGACGCCACGGGGACATTGCCTTTTCTGGCCGCTGGTCCCCTCCCCTTCAACAACGCGATCGAAATGGTCACTGGACTCGCCAAGGACCAGCAGGTACGCGACTGCGTCGCCACGCAGTGGACGCGGTACATCCTGCGTCGGCGGGAGGCACCGGGCGATCTGGCCTCGTTGCAACAGGCCCAGGCGGCATTTCGCGCCTCGTCTTATGACATGCGCGAGTTGCTGGTCGCTATCGCGTCCACCGACTCGTTTTCGCTCCGCACCCCCGCCCCGGGAGAGGTTCTGCCATGAAGAACTGGGACCTTTGCCGACGTGACCTGCTGAAGACGCTGGGCGTGGGCGTCGGATGCCTCCCGCTCCTGTACTCAAGTAAGGCTTGGTCGGCGGGAACCGGCGGCGCTCCGAAAAAGTTGGTCATCATCGCCACCACCGAGGGCTATCGCATGACCACGTGGCGCCCGATGGACGGGTCCCTGTTGACGCAGACCCTCCCCGATTCATCGAGCGCAATGGAGCCCCACAAGGCGGATCTCATCTACATGACGGGGCTGACCCACCCGACTTTCGGCGGCCCCCGACACGGGGGCTTCCCGACTCAGTTAACCGCGGGACCCAACAGCGGAGTCAACGAGTACCGGGTGGCCTGGAGTCAGTCGATTGATCAGGCCGTGGGCAATGCGATCGCCAAGACCGCCAACCTCCCCAGAACCACACTGAACTTGGGCGTCTTGTCCTCGCAAGGGATCATGGGCGAGGGAAACAACTCGAAGTGGTGCATCTACAAAGGCAAGGATCAACCGGTTCTTCCTGAGCAGGATCCCTGGAAGACCTACGCCGACATTTTTGCTGGCGCCACAACTACGGCCAGTACAACGACGGCGACGACGGCAACGAGCGCGCAGACCGCCGTCAACAAGATGATGGCGCAGCGGAAGAGCATCCTCGATTACGTGGGCACCGATCTGGAGAAGTTCGCCACTCGCCTCGGAACCGACGACAAGGCGCTCATTGGGGGACATCTTCAAGCGGTCCGCGATCTCGAAAAAGAGCTTCAGGCTCTGCCCGCGACGCCAGGAACGATGGCTGCGGCGTGTGGCGTGGTACCGGGCGGCTCCGTGGCTGCAACCGACCCATCGAACTACCAGACTCTTATCAAGGTTCAGATGGATTTGATGATCACCGCTTTACAGTGCGGCGTCACTCGAGTGGCCACCTTGCAAATGGTCGACGCGGGTGGAACGCATATCCCGTTCAACTTCCTGCCGGGCATTTCCGGCATGGGCTTCAATGGAAGCTCATTGCGCACGTGGCACGACCTTTCTCACAATCCGATCACCGGGAACGTCGACATGAAGAGCATCGTCGACAAGTGGTGCATGGGACAGTTCGCGTCCGTGCTCGCTCGAATGAAAGCCATCGCCGAGCCGGGCGGCACTATGTTGAGCAACAGCGCGGTTCTCGTCACCAATCATATGGAGGATGGCTCGAACCACGACACTCAGAAACTTCCCTGGATGCTCGCCGGAAGTTGCCAAGGGTACTTCAAGACCGGTCAGTGCGCAGTCACCGCCGGAAACCCCATCGGCGGAGTGCTGGCCCACGTCTACAATGCGATGATTCCGGAGGCACCCGTGACTTACTTCGGTGACGCCACCTACGGCAAGCCTTTGGCCGGCATCCAAGCTTGAGCGGCCCCAAAAATGGCGGCCGATGGGCCGGCCACGGTTTCATCAGATGGTCGTAGTTTTCTGCCGAACCCGGCGAATGGAGAGATGTTGTCATGAGTGATTGGGAACTCCGCAGACGTGATCTGCTCAAGACACTGGGCGTCGGGGCAGGATGCCTGCCTTTCATCCACTCGAGCCGCGCTTGGGCGGCTGGCACGGGCGCTCCAACCAAGCTGTTCATCGTGGCCAGTACCGAAGGGTATCGCCAGGCAAATTGGCGGCCGAAGGACGGATCCCTTCTGACGCAGACCCTTCCCGATTCGTCGTCCCCGGTGGAGCCACACAAGGCGGACCTGATCTTCATGCCCGGACTGACCCACCCCACCTTCTCTGGCCCGCGGCATGGCGGGTTCTGTAGTCAATTGACAGCGGGGCCCGTTAGCGGCGTTGGCGAGTACCAACAAGCGTACAGTCCGTCACTTGACCAAGTGATAGGCAACGCGCTGGCCAAGACCAGCAACGTTTCCCGGGCGCAGCTGAACCTGGGCGTCATGACCAGTGGGGGGGTCACGCCGGAAGGTAACAACTCGAAGTGGTGCATTTTCAAGGGCAAGGACCAGTCCGTCATCCCGGAGCAGGACCCGTGGAAAACCTACGGTGATATTTTTGCTGGCGTCACCACGTCGACGGCTCCCGCCAGCACGCAGGCGGCCGCAACGAAACTGTTGGCGCAGCGCAAGAGCATTCTCGACTTCGTCGGCACCGATCTGGAGAAATTCGCCACGAGACTTGGCACCGACGACAAGGTGATGGTTGGCGGTCACCTCCAAGCGGTGCGCGACCTCGAGAAGGAGCTACTGGCGACGACTTCGACCACGGGGATGAGCCAGGCGCAGTGCGGGTCGGGGCTGACACCCGCCACAGCCATCAGCGCGACCGACACGAGCAAATACGCGGACGTCCTCAAGGTGCAGATGGACCTCGGGGTCATGGCCCTCAAGTGCGGCGTCACGCGTGTCGTGACCTTGCAGATGATCGATGCGAGCGGAAGCAGCATCCCGTTCAATTTCTTGCCGGGAATCTCCGGTACGGGGTCCGCGGGAGGCGCGGTTGGGGCCTCGCTGCGTGGCTGGCACGATCTCGCGCACAATCCGGTCACGAATGGCGTCGACATGAAGAGCATCGTCGACAAGTGGTGCATGCTCCAATTCGCGACCTTGCTGGATCGAATCAAGGCCATCGCCGAGCCGGGCGGCACGATGCTGAACAACAGCGCGGTGCTCATCACCAATCACATGGAAGATGGGTCAAACCACGACACCCAGAAGCTTCCCTGGATACTGGCCGGGAATTGTCAGGGCTACTTCAAGACCGGGCAGTGCGCGCTCAGCACCGGGAATCCCATAGGCGGGGTGCTCGCCGACATATACAACGCCATGATTCCGGATGCGCCCGTGACCTACTTCGGCGATGCGACCAACGGCAAGCCCTGGGTTGGCCTGCGCGCCTGATTCCGCGCTGATTCGTAGTTGCCATTTCTCCGAACTAGCAATTACTGATCTTGCTCGCGCGCGAAGGATACGCCACGGACGGGCCGGCCGAGCGTCCGGGGCGGTTGGCGGTTGGCCGTTATCCGCTATCGACTTCTTGGAGCTCGCGTCCACTGATTCCGAGCAAGTAGAGGATCGCGTCTAGGCCGGAGGCCGAAATGGTCGTATCCGCCGCCTCGCGGAGCTTGGTCTTCGCGCGAAACGCGATTCCAAGGCCGGCCTTTTCCAGCATCAGGACGTCGTTCGCGCCGTCACCGACGGCGATCACCTGATCCAAGAGGACGCCTTCCAGTTGGGCGATGAGCTCGAGCAATTCGGCCTTACGCTGGGCGTTCACGATCGGGCCAACCACGCGGCCGGTTAGTTTGCCGCCCTCGATCTCCAGATTATTCGAGAACGCATAGTCGATTCCCAGGCGACGCTTCAGCGCCTCAGCGGCCCGCGAGAAACCGCCGCTGATGACGGCGGTACGAAACCCAAGGCGCTTCAGCACCCGAATCAGGGTCTCCGCGCCTTCGGTCAGCGGCAAATCGTTCGCGATTTGATCCAGAACCTTGACGTCCAGGCCGGCCAGCAGGGCAACGCGCTGGCGTAGGGACTCGTCGTAGTCCATCTCGCCCTGCATCGCGCGTTCGGTGATCTTCGAGACGGCGTCACCGACGCCGGCGGCACGCGCCAGCTCATCGATGACCTCGATGCGAATCAGGGTCGAATCCATGTCCATGACGACCAAACGTTTTGATCGCCGGTACAGACTCTCGCGTTGTAACGACACGTCGAAACCGGCGTTGGTCGCCACCGCCAGCAGAGAGCGTTTGAGTACCTCGCGATCGCGCCCCTGCGCGAGCGACGCATGGATTTCCACCGAGGCCAAAGTTCCTTCCGACAGGCGCGAAATCTTTTCGATGTTCGCGCCCTCCGCGGCCAGTGTCCGGGCGAGCGCGTGCAGATGGTCCGCGCCAAGCGAGCGCCCGATAGCGGTGATGACGTAACGGCGTCCGGGTTCGATGAAGCCCCCGCCCGACGTGGTGCCGGGCGCAGATGACGGTGTTACGGGTTTGAAGTCCAGCTCCATCCCCAACTCTTTGGCGGCGAACAACAGCTCTTTCAGCACGTCACGCGCATGCGACAACCCCACCAGCAGGCACAACGTCAGCTGCCCTTGCACGACGACCTGTTCGATGTCGTGTAACGTGGCGCCCTGCTCGGACAGGATGCCGGTCAACGTGGCGGTGATTCCGGCGCGGTCACGACCGGTCACCGTGATCAGAACGCGGTCGTTGTTGTTCGTGTGGGACAAGGCGCGGGCAGTTTAATCGGTGGCTTGGGCGCCGCAACCGGTGAATTCCTCCAACGTCTTCGCCACGGATGAGGAGTGTCCTATCTCGCACGCCCGGAAAAGGTATCGACGCCGCCGCCCTCGCCGCTCCCCGTGGGCTTCCTGCCCATCTTCGCAACGTTGCCGGGGCCGGGGTTGGCCCGGTCTGGCTCGTTACAGATTGACAGACCGTCAACCGATGAAGGCCGGGGGTCCCATGCAGGTCTTCGTGGCGCGGCAACCGATTTTCGACACCCGGCGACGGGTGGTCGCGTATGAGCTGTTGTTTCGATCCAGCATGGACAACTGGTTTCCCCCCGGGGTCGACGGCGACATGGCGTCGGGACGCGTGATAGCCGACGCCCTGACGACGTTCAGCCTGCAAGCGCTGACGGGGGGAAAAAAGGCGTACATCAACGTGACGCGCCGGGTGTTGTGCGAAGGCCTTTACAGTGTACTGCCCCCGAAACGCACGGTCATCGAGCTGCTCGAAAACATCGACGCCGACGTGCAAACCATCGCGGCGGCCCGATCGGCGCGCGCTTCTGGGTACGAAATCGCGCTCGACGACTTCGTGTCCCGGCCCGGCCTCGCGCGCTTGATCCCGCTGGCGAATGTCTTGAAGGTGGATTTCTTGGCCACGGCGCCCGCCGAGCGCCGTCGCATCCGTGAGCAGACGCGCGACCGTCGCATTACTTTGCTGGCCGAAAAGCTGGAGACCGATGCGGACGTCCGCGATGCCGAGGCATCGGGCTATACGCTGTTCCAGGGCTATTTTTTCCAGCGTCCCGAGATCATCTCACGCGAGGACATCCCGCCGTCCAAGCTGACCTATGTGCGATTCCTGCGCGAATTACAAAGGCCGTCGCTGGACTTCGACGATCTGGAATCCGTGATCAAGCACGACTTGTCATTGTCGGTGAAGCTTTTGAAGTTTTTGAATTCAGCGGCCTTTGGCTGGCGCAGCCGCGTGACGTCGCTGAAACAGGCTCTGGTGCTGCTGGGCGAGCGGCCCTTTCGCAAGTGGGCGTCGCTGGTCGCCATCGTTGGCATGACGAGCGATCGCCCGCCCGAGCTTGCGCTGATCAGCCTCGCGCGCGCGAAATTCGCCGAGACGTTGTGTCCGATGACCGGCCTCGTGGGTGGCGAGCTCGACGCGTTCCTCGTCGGTTTGCTCTCGGCGTTGGACGCGATGGTCGGCCGTCCGCTCGCGGAGCTGCTGGCCGAGATCTCCGTGTCGGCGCAGATTGACGCCGCTTTGCTGAAGGAGGACACGACCCTCGGACAGATACGAGCGCTCGTCATCGCCTACGAGCGGGCGTCCTGGGATGAAGTCGCGGCGCTGGCGAAACGCCTGCGGATCTCAGAGGACCGGCTGCCCGAGATCGCGAATGCATCCCTGTCTTGGGCGACCGATACGTTGCCGACGTCGTAGCGGAGAGGTTCGGGACCCAAGCGGCTGCCGGGGCGGCGCATGGCCGGCGCATGGCCGGGCCGCCCCGCCTCACGGCCTACAGTTCGATCTGTGTCCCGATTTCGACGACGCGATTTGGCGGAATCGAGAAGAAGTCGGTCGCTGAGCGGGAATTGCGGGCCAGGAACCGGAACAGGCGCTTACGCCACAAAGCCAGACTGACGTCCTTCGTCAGCAGCAGAGTCTCCCGACCGACGTAATAGCTGGTGTCCGCCTGGTCGATGGGCAGACCCACATCGACAAAGCGCCGCATCAGATCGGGCATGTCGGGCGTTTCCATGAAGCCGTAGTGGGCGGTCGCCGCCCAGAAACCGTGGCCAAAACTCTTCAGGTTGATGCGCTTGTCTTGCTGAATCTCCGGCACGGCATCGGTCGCTATGCACAAAATGACAACCTGTTCGTGCAGAACCTTGTTGTGTTTGAAATGGTGCAACAACACGTTCGGTGTCCCGCGCCGAATGGACGTCAAGACGACGGCCGTACCCTTCACGCGCGGCGGGGAACACATGCCCACATCGGCAATGAACAGGTCGAGCGGCAGGGTGGACGACGAGATTCGTTCGGCCAGGATCGCGCGGCCCCGCTTCCAGGTCGTCATGATGGCGAAGATCACCACGGCGACCGCGAGCGGAAACCAGCCACCGTGAAGGATCTTGGCCGAGCAGGCACCGAAGAACGCCAGATCGATGACCAGGAACCCCCCGACCAGGAGGCCGGCCGGCCAGCGCCCCCATTTCCACCGGTCGCGCGCCACGAAGTAGAAAAGGATGGACGTGATGGACATCGTGCCCGTGACGGCGATGCCATAAGCGTCGGCCAGGTTTCCCGACGCACGAAAGCCGACCACCAGGGCGACGCAAGCGACCATCAGGATCGCGTTGACTTCGGGGATGAATATCTGACCCTCGGTCTTGCCGGACGTGTGTACGATGGTCATGCGCGGCGCGAACCCCAGTTGCACCGCCTGGCGTGTCAGCGAGAACGCCCCGGAGATCAGAGCTTGCGAAGCGACGACCGTGGCTATCGTCGCCAGAACGACCATCGGATACAACCAGGATTCCGGTACCAGCGCATAAAACGGGTTCTGGGCGTTCGGCTGTTCCAGTAACAAAGCCCCCTGCCCGAAGTAGTTGATG
>JADGRC010000365.1 GCA_017881245.1 Pseudomonadota bacterium | reverse complement strand
GCGACCACCGGACCGAAACGCCAGCACATCGTCCTTCGCGGGGACGACCACCCCTGTGACGGCGAACCACCGATAGAAGGTCGTTGGCTGTGGTGAAACCACGTGGACCCGTGGTGTGGCTTCCGGGGACGATGGCGATGGTGATCTCGGGGTCGACGGTCCCTCGCCGGGTCGCAGGAACCAAACCGCCGCACTGATTGCACCGCCAAGCAACAACAACACCAGAGCCGCGGACCATCGTCGGCGGGGATTTGCCACCGGAGATGGTTCGGCCATCGGAGGCATGACGACCAACTCGGGAGGGGGTGGCTGACGTCGATCGTCGTGCGAGTGGTCGACCTCGTAGGCCAGATCCGAGACCGAGGATTCGCGGGAAAGCGCATCTGGCGGAGCCACCGTGGACAGGAGGGGCTCGGCGTTGCGAGGGATCGCGGAGGAATTGCCCGCTCCGCCGCTGGGAGGCGACGCGACTGCGGCCAGTCCGCCGCCGTCGAGCGAACCCGGGGGAGGGGGCACCGTGGATTCGGCGATGGCGCGCGCGATTGAAGCAAGCGGTGTCTCCCCCGCGGGCGCGGCATCGTCCCGCGCAACGACTGGCGGCAATGGGCCGGCCAGAACCTCGATCCGAGGCAACAATGCAAACGGCTCCTCGGCTTGCGGCGCCGATTCGTTCCTGGACGCGCCCGCGAGACTCCCCGGCGCCCCGTTCACGGGCTCGGTCAATGGCGGGGGTTGGCTCGGATGCAAAGCCGAGCCGTCGTCCGCCAGGAAGCCCAACCCCGCGAGCTTCCGCACAAACTGGTGCAGAGTCTCCGACGACAAAGCGATGCCGTAGGTGGATTGGGCCCACGCGACCACGGCCTCGAGCGGTTGGCCGGTCAATTGCTGGGCCAGTGCGTATTCGAAGTCGTAGAAGCGGAAGCTCGCACCGCTTAGCGGATTCACGACCTCGACGTACGCCACCCCCTGCTCATCGGCTGTCGTCGCAACCAGATCCGTACGCAGGCGCGGCGCCATGGCCACGCTAGTTTAGCAAGGTGGGCGCGTCGGGCGCCATAGCGGGTGCGGTAGGTCGCGGTCGGCCGGGGCGCCAATCGATCGCGGAGCGATCAACGATCGGGGCCGATCGAACCCAGGACACTTGGCAAGAGGGAAGGCGACCCCTATAACCGCCACGCGTATGATCAGACGGGAGCGGAACGCGCGCGCGCGGTCATTCCTTTTCCGGGGCGGAACGCGCATCGCCGGGACGGTCGTCGCCTGTGACGCCACGAGCGGAGGTGATCTCCATTTCGTTTCGAATGCGCGTGTGCTCGATCGCGCACCGCGCCGCCGCGGCAGGGGCCACACGGGTCGCGCGCAGATCCTGACCACCGCCGAAACTCTGACCCTGCTCGGAGCCGAAGGCGATCGATTGCGCGGGCGGGCCCTGATCGTCGCGACCGGGCGACCGTTCACACTGGGAGCGCTTCGGCTAGAGTTGTTGCCCTCCGGCCATCTCCCTGGGGCCGCTGTACTTTCGTGCGAGAGCGCGACGCGCCGGGTACTCTACGCGGGCGCCGCGCGGCTCGGAACACCCGCCTGGGGCGCGGCGATGGGCGCGGTCCGGGCTGCCGATGCGCTGTGCATCGACGCCACGTTTGGACACCCCCGCTTCACGTTCGTCTCGCGTGACGAGGCGCGGGCGGCGGCTTGCCGGTTCGCGCGATCGTCGCGGGACACGGGGCACGCCCCGGTATTCTTGGCTGGCGCCCTTGGACCCGCGCTAGATCTGGCGCCCGCGTTGGCGGAGGCGGGCTGGCGGTTGCGGGGACATCGGTCAACTATCGCGGCGGCGGCGGCGTATCGACGCGTGGGTGTGACTGTCCCGCCCATAGCCCGGCTTTCGGACGCGCTCGCAGCGGACGAGGTTCTGCTGTGGCCGGCCACGCAACGGGCCGCCGGTCAGTTGGGCCGGCTCGGGCCGAGGAGGGTCGCCTGGGTGTCGGGGTGGGCTGCGGATCCGGATGCGGTGGCCCGGGTTGGTGCCGACGAATCCATCCCTTATTCGAGTCACGCGGATTTCGCCGGACTGCTGGCGTATGTTCTGGCAAGCGGCGCACGCGAAGTCGCCACCGTGCGTGGCTTCGCCGACGATTTCGCGGCGGCTTTGCGCGAGCGAGAAATCGATTCGTACGTGATCGGCCCGCCCCGACAGATCGCGCTGTTTGCCGACTAGGACCAGAACTTGGGAACAAGACTAGCCTTACCGGATCGAATTCAGGCGCAACGAAGTCGCCGGACCGGCGCAACGAAGTCGTCGGAATTGGGCGGAGGATTCGGGCAGTAAGGGCGTCCGACAATTTGAAATATTCTCTGGTGCCACAGAAATCCCTGTGTTAGCCTGTCCCCATCGCCTGTGCTTTGCGGCATTTTGCCGCACCGGCGGCCGGGGATCCGGGCCCTTCAGGACGCGGCCCCGAAAATACGGTGGCACGGGTGGACGGTAGGTAGTTGGTAGCGGTTGTCATGGCGGGCGCGCTGGCGTCGGATGGTCGATGCCCTCGGCGAGTGCCGCCGTAGGTATAGGAGTAAAGCCTGAGTTCCCATGATTTCTTGAAAGGCTCGCCGGCCCTGGCCGACGCCGAGCCAGACCCTTCCTTGCCCTCGTCAGCCGAATCCGAACCACCGAGTTCTGAAGTGATTTCTCAGGTGCCGGTGGACCCCGCGACCAATTCCCTGAGCAGTTTGGCAAATGATTCGGCAATGGAATCGGCAGTGAAAATTGCCGACCCGGACGATGGTATCCCCACGGTCGTCATCCGGCGCTCCCCGGAGGGCCAGGACGTGTCGTTCAACAGGCGCCCTGTGAGCGGCATCGAGCCGCGCACGTCCATGCCGATGAATGTCACGTACGTCACGGCCGCGCCCACCGTGCCACCCTCGCCCGCGTTGCAGGCGGCGCTGGAGAAGCTGCGTGACGTTTTCAAACTGCGTGGTCTGCGGGCTGGGCAGGCCGAGATCATCGAATCCGTTCTGGCCGGGCGCGACACGCTGGCCGTCATGCCGACCGGCAGCGGGAAGTCGCTGACGTATCAGTTGCCGGCGCTGGTCATGCCGGGACCGACCATCGTTGTGTCGCCGCTTTTGGCCTTGATCGAAGATCAGGTGAACAAGCTTGTCGCCGCGGGTGTCGCCGTCGCCCGGATCGATTCCACGCGAACCGCAAAGGAACGGGCCGCCGACCTCGAGGCCGTCCGCGAAGGTAAGATCAAGCTCGTCATCATCACACCCGAGTCAATTGGATCCCCCACGGTTCAAGCGGCGCTGGAGGGCGTGAAGTTTTCTCTGTTTGCGGTCGACGAGGCGCACTGCGTGTCGCAGTGGGGACATGATTTCCGTCCGTCGTATTTGGGACTGCGGCGCGCGGCGCAAGTCTTGGGTCGTCCGCCAATCCTGGCGCTGACGGCGACGGCCACGCCGGCTATCTCGGACGACGTCCTGGTGCAGCTGGGCATGCGTGACGCCAAGGTGTGCCGTGTCTCGTTTCACCGACCCAACCTGGCATTCGACGTGCGCAAAGTTGCTGGC
>JADGRC010000364.1 GCA_017881245.1 Pseudomonadota bacterium | reverse complement strand
GTCGCCAGCGCGATCAGGAGGACGACGAAGACCCGAGCCGCCCCTAAGAATCCCGACACAGTCACACCGGACCAACTGAAGCTGCTAGGTTCTTGCCGCATTTTTTGCAAAATTGCGCATCGATGTCGTTGACGGTCCCGCATGCCGCGCAGCCCGTGGGGACGTCCACGACCGCCTCTGCTGTCTTCGGCGCTGGAACCGCCGTTTGAATGACCGCGGTGTCCGTCGACCGAGCGTTCGGGGAAGTTCCAACTCCGGCATCCATGCTCGAGGCCGCTGTCCGCGCGATCGGGGACCTTTCGTCTGGCCCTTTCAATCCGGCGGCCGCCATCCGCGCGGCCAGCCGATCCCTCAGCTCTCGCTCGATCAACGCCCGATAATCGTCTCCCGCGGCCAGATCACCCATGACGCGTAAGGCCCGTGCTCGATAGCGCTCCACCATCTCGCGATAGTCGGCCTCCGAGATCTTGCGCATCTGATAGTCGAGCTCGATTTCCTTGATGGCCTTCAGGACAGCCTGTTTCTCGCGTTCCAGCTCTCGAATACGGTGCGGGGCGCGCGCCTCGGGCACCACCGCGACTTCGCCCCGGGTCAGTGGGTCTATAACGCGCCACAAAGCCGCGGCACACAAGGCAAGAGTCAGACCACCCAGGCCCACCATGACGATGGGAGGAGCGAATCGCATCCCGAGTGCGAAATGGCCGTACCCCGCGGCGGCGAGCCCACCCAGCAACGCCAGCACTCCCAGCGGCGGCCGGCGGGTTCCAACGCCCTTGGCTCGAATGCCCTTCGTGGCGCCTTCGCCTTCGCCCACGCCCACGCCCACATTGGTTGAGACCATCGCTTCAGGCGCGGGTTGCCCTTTCCCCACGCTCTTGGCGTGAGTTCCTGCTTTTGCGGTGGGAGAAGGGGCGTTGGACAAGGCGTGCGCAGATTCGGTCAGTCGAGATTCTGTAGCTCGTCCTCAAGCTGATCTTGCAGCGCCGGATCAGCCGGCAAGATTCCACCCGCCGGTGCCGGAATGTTGGAGGTCGCCGGACGACGAGCCAGGCGATAAGCACCGTACACCAGCATCCCCGCGGCTCCCACGCCCACGCCGTACGGCAACGCCCAGGCCAGGCGGTTGAAGCCCTTGTCGATGGGGGCCGCGAGCGCCACCTGACTTCCGTACTTCTGGATGAAATACGCAATCACATCGTCGCGGTTCTTGCCCGCCCCAATCAGGTTGTGGATCTCGATGCGATCTTGCGCGGCGTGACCGCAGTTCTCCGAAGCACATTCGAGCAGGTTGTGCCGGCAGCTACCGCACTGACAGATGATGTTGCGTACCAACCAATTCTCGTCGACGCCCTGCGGGGTCGGTGGCTCGCCACGGGAGCCCACCATATCCTGGGCCCGTGCCAGTGAGGCACCACCCAACAGGAGCCCAAGGCCGATGATGAGCGCAAGCACTGCGGGTCCGGCGGCACCGGTGACGCCCCCCGCCTCGCCCGCGCGCTGGGGCGTACGGGCCATCACCCTGTCCAACAACGCCTCCGGCAAAAGCGCGATTGCCGTGCCGAAAGCCAGCAGCATGAATCCCATCCAGATCCAGTCGACGAGCGGGTTCACGACCAGTTTCAGCATCGCGGTCCCGTCGGCCAGATCGTAGTTGCCGAGCGTGATGTACAAATCCTCGGCGGGTGATCGGTGCATGGCCACTTCGGTCGTGGGTTCGCTCTCGTGGTTGTGGAAGAACCAGCGGGCCGGCCGCATGTGCTCGATAACCTTTCCATCCGCGGAGGCGGTAATCTCCCCGGTGACCATCTCTTTCTGGCGATCTTCTTCGTGCGCCAGCCGGTCGAAACGAAGGGTGTACTTGCCGATGTGGGCTTCTTGCCCCGGCTCGACGCGAACTTCGGCTTCTTTCTGATACGCCGAGCCTGCGAAGCCCAGGAACATGAGCACGATCCCGATGTGAACCAGATAGCCCCCGTACCGCCGGCGGTTACGCAGGACCATGCCAACCGCCGCCGACAAGAAGTCGCCCCCCGTGTTCTTCCTGCGGATGATCAGGTTGCGGATGAATTCCTGCGAGATGGTCGTGAACACCATCGCGCACAACGAGAAATTGATCACGGCGGCCCACGAGTGTTGCAGGCCCAGGATCACGCACAGGACGGCCGTGGCGGCCGCCACGGTCAGGGGCAACATGAATTGGTATCGCAGGTGGCCGGGCGTCGCCTTGCGCCACGCGATGCCGGGACCCACTCCAGTCAGGAACAACAGCGTGATGCCGATAGGCACCATCCACTTGTTGAAGAAGGGCGGGCCAACGGTGATGCGCTCGCCCATGATGGCCTCGGACAGCGTCGGAAACATGGTCGCGAATAGGACGAAGAACGCGGCGAACAACAAGATCCAGTTGTTGACGGCGAACGCCGCCTCGCGCGACAGCCACGATTCGAACGTGGCCCGGGATCGCAAGGCGGGCAGCCGTTTGATGACGAACCCGAAGCTCACGACCAGGATCAGGCTCATGAAGACGGTGAAGATCCACGCGAGCTGCGTGTCCTGACCGAACGCATGCACCGACTGCACGATTCCCGAGCGCGTCATGAAGGTGCCGAAGATGGTCAGGAAGAACGTCAGGATGATCAACGTGACGTTCCAGATCTTCATCATCCCGCGGCGTTCCTGAATCATGATGGAATGCAGGAACGCGGTCGCGGTGAGCCACGGCAGAAAGCCCGCGTTCTCGACGGGGTCCCAGGCCCAAAATCCCCCCCAACCCAGTTCCTCGTACGCCCACAGCATTCCCAGCGTCAGCCCCATGGACAGGAAGAACCACGCGCCGAGCGTCCACTTACGCACGGACGCGATCCATGCGTCGTCCAGCTGTCCCGAAATCAGGGCGCCCAAGCCGAACGCGAAAGGTATGCTCATGCCGACGAAACCCGTATACAGCGACGGCGGGTGCGTCACCATGTACGCGTTTTGCAACAGGGGATTGAGGCCCTTGCCGGACGTCGGTATGTCACCGATGAACGTCGAGAATGGGTTCTTGAAGAAGATGATCACGAATAGGAAGAAGTCCGCGATCGTCATCAACGTCGTGATGGCGTAGGGCAGTAGCTCACGATGCCGATGCCGGTTGGTGTAGACCGCGATGGCCGAGAACACCGACAACAGGAAGACCCACCACAGGATCGAACCATCGAGGCCGCCCCAGTACGCGGTGATTTGGTAGAACAGCGGCGAAGAAGCGTCCGAGTAGCGTTGGACGTACTTGATCGAATAGTCGTGGGTCAGGAACGAGTACCAGATCGCCACCGACGACAGGCCCAACACCGCCGCCAGGGCATACACGCCGCTGCGACCGGATTCGACCAACCGGCGACTGCCGCGACGGACACCGATCAACGACGCCGTGCCGGCGTAAGTCGCCACGACCAGGGCAATGAGAAGAGTCAACGTGCCAAAGGCCGCCATGGTTTACCTCACGCTTCCGCTAGAGTTTCCGCCCGGTCGCCCCAAGAGACGCGACCGAACCGACAGACAATCGATCGATGCGACCATCGCGATAACCGACGCACAGAACACACTGCAAGTGACGGGTAACACTAGCACATAGTGTCGCGAGCGTCCGAAGTCCAGGCATGCTCACGGACGATCCGCGAAGATGGCGTTCATCGGGCCGCTCAACGTCGGGACTTGGCCACCGGATCTGACGCCGGGGGGGGCGGCGGCGGCGGCGGACCGGGCCTCGGCAGGACTTTCAGCTTCGCCCTCAGCAACGCCTTGAAGTCGGACACTCCAGAGCCTTCGAGCGGCAGGTCCAGCCACAGCAGGCTTGGGCTTCCGTGCGCGAGCTTGCGGGCCCGCTGACCCACTTCGGACAGGGATCCCAGGTCCACCTCGGTCAACGCCCCCGCGTCAAGCGAAACGATCCCCATGAGGTGCTCATCGTGAATCATGACGGTCGCCAGGGAGTGCGGGCCGAGCAGGTACCGAAACGCCCACCCCGTCTTTGGGCCATAGAAGTACAGGTCCTCGCCGACACCCTTTTGTTTCTTCAAGAACGTCCGAACCGCCTCGAACTTCTTTCCGGTCGCCAGGGGCAATCTGGCCAGAAACTCGGCCTCGGTCGGTGGTTGATTCTTGCGCGGGAAAGGGACTCTCGCCCGGACCGTTCTTGGACCGGCCTTTGTCACGTCCGCGGTCGCGGCTTTGGCAGGCTTGCTTGGTTTTCCTTTTTTCTCGGACTTCTCACGCATCGGCATTCCGACATTCCCGCGTCCCGGCATTCGACCCAGGTCGCGCGATTTCTAGACCGCGACGGTCTTCTTGCGATTGGACAACCATCCGACAGCGCCCGGAATCAGCGAGACAGCGATGATGATGATGATGACCTTGTCGATGTGTTTTGGCAGGCCCGGGAATACCCGGGACAGCGTGAAGCCGAGCATCGTCATGGAAAACACCCAGCCGATTCCGCCGAAGACGTTGTACGACAGGAATCGCCGGTAGCTCATCTGGCCGATGCCGGCGACGACGGGAGCGAACGTGCGCACGAACGGCATGAAGCGGGCGATGATGATGGTCTTGCCGCCGTGCCGCTGATAGAAATCCTGCGTGCGCAACAGATGCTTCCTCGAAAACAAAAGCGATTGCTCGCGCGTGAACAGGCGCGGTCCGGATTTCGCGCCGATCCAGTACCCAACCGTGTCGCCGACGACAGCCGCCACCATGACGGCCAGATTCACCGTAACGATGTTCAGCAGGGGCGCCTCTCCGGGAGTGAGCGGATTGCAGTAGATACCGGCGGTCACGAGCAGCGAGTCACCGGGCAGGAAAAAACCGACCAGCAGGCCGGTCTCGGCGAAAATGATGGCGACCATCGCCAGCAAGCCTCCCCAGCGGACGATGCCTTGAACGTCGTAGATTCGGTGGAAGAGGTCGAGAAGCTGGCTCAGCATGGGCGGACTCCAAATGGGGAGCCGACTTTGCGGCAATCGTCGCTGTTTGTCACGTCCTATGGCACGTCGATGGTGACGTCCGCCTCGTCGCCCTGGAGCCGCGCCTGACAGGACAGGCGCTCCTTCGTGATGAAGTACACATTGCCCAGGTGACGTCGTTCGAGGGGACCCATCGGCGTCAGGTACTGCTCGCCGGCACGGATGACCACCCGGCACAAGCCGCAGCTGGCCTTGCCAGCGCAGGACGTGCTGATCGGGACACCGTTGCGCCGCCCGATCTCGAACAGGGACTCACCCGCGACGCCCGGAGCGACAATGCCCCCCGGTTGAAATCTCACGCGCGCCATATCAGCGCGGCTCGCCCGCGCTCGGCGAAGCTGGTGGAATCGTCGGGTCCGATGGGCCCGGCGAATCGGAGGACTCCGGATAGTGCGACAGTCCCAATCGGTTTCCTTCAGGGTCCGTAAAGTACATCGTGAAGGCGGTCCTGTGGGACACCTTCACCCCCGCCGCGGCCAAGCGCGCTTCGAAACTCGCGCGCTGATCGAGCCGTATGCGCAGGGCCAACAAATGATGGCCCTGCTGTTCACCGTTGGCCGCCGCCGCGGGGGGGACCGTCGCCTGCCCGGTCGCGAGAGCCTCCAAGGCCAGGAACGTTCCGGCGTCGTCGCCCGTTCGTACCCAGACCGACCGGATCCCCGTTCCTGCGGAGTCGGGCCAGCGGCGCTCGATCCGCAAGCCCAGGACCCCACAGTAGAACCGTTCGGCCGCGACCAGATCGCGGACCTTGATTGCGAAGTGGCTGATACCGAAAGTCATGCGCGGGCAGGCGTGCGGCGCCCCAGCGCGACGATCGTCTTCCATTCGCCGACGGTTACCGGCTGGACCGACAGGCGCGACCCCCGCCGCAAGAGCACCATGTCGGCCAGCGCGGCGTTCTCGCGCAGTTCATCGAGGGGCACGGGGCGCGGAAATTTTTCCTTGAACCGGATGTCGACCATGAACCAACGCGGATCGTCGGGGTTCGCGC
>JADGRC010000043.1 GCA_017881245.1 Pseudomonadota bacterium | reverse complement strand
CTGGCGGGTGTGACCATCGTCTATGGCCTGCGCGGCCTGTTCGCGCGGCGTTTGGACGTGACCAGCGTCGATATGGAGCGTCCCGAAATTTACCTGCGTCACGACGCGGGTGGGTTGAATCTGTCGCTCGCCATCGCCGCGCGGCACCCGAAGCCTCCAGCGCCGGAAAAACCGGACGCGGACAAGGGCAAAGGGTGGCAGGTGAACCTGGTTCGCTTTGACCTTTGGGATGGCCTCGTGGAGTTCACGGCGGTACCGGCGACTGCCTCTCCGGGGACTGTTTCTGCCGATGGCGCGCACCGGGTTACGCTCGCCACTCTTAGAATGGTGGCCGCTGGCCGCGTTCAAACGGCAAAGAGAGACGGTGAATTTCACCTTGCCCTCAGCGGTCAAGTGGACGGCCCCGGCGGGCTGTCCCAATCGCCACTGTTCATCAACGTTCACGTGCTTGAAGCCGAGGGAGTGCCGCGCGGTCACGCCGACGTCAGCCTGGGTAATCTCGTGGCTCTGGCCGCCCGCATCGAATCCAGGCTGGATGGAGAGCTGCACGTCCGCTGCCTCCGTCTGCCGCCGTCGCTGGCCACTGCTTTCGTTGAATCCTGGCCGATTCGAGTTCCCCTTCTCTTGTCGGGCGTTGCTCGGATGAAAGGTGACATCGCCATGGTTGATCTCACGCTGAGAGGCGAGGGCGTCGCCGGAAGCGTGATGATTCGTGGCGACGGAAACATCACGGGCACCCACACGCCGAACGGCATCCGGATCGAAGCCACCCATGTGCTGTTGTCAGAGGTCTTCGAATCCTTCGCGTCTTGGAGCGGCATTCCGGCCACGGCTCCCTTGGTCTTGGCCTTGAACGTTGCTCCCGGTAGTAGCCTGCTTCCGGCGCGGTTGAGCGCGAGCGTGAAACTGGAAATTCCTCGGACCCTGCTGGCGCAGCATGCGTTTGGGCCGTTGAATTTCGACGTGGCGGTGAATCGCGGAATACTCGACCGCCTGAATCTGAATCTGCGCCTCCCCGGGGCCGTCCTGACGGCTGAGGGAGGACAGCGGGAAGGCAAGACCGTCGTGAAGATGCGCTTTTTGGCGACGCGCCTTGCGACCTTGCGAGCTGCGGCGGTCGCGCTGGGAAGGGGAGCAGTTCCTCCCCTCGAGGGGGCCGGATCCCTCGAGCTCACCGCGCTCGGCCCACGCCTATTGTCCACCACGGGATCCACCGCGCGGTGGACCGTGGTCACAAAGGCGATCGTGCCTCGTCTGAATGTCGGGGGCACGCGCTACCGCGGCATCGCCTTTCACGCGACACTGCCCGAACTGACTGGTGATCACCAGTCGGCCGATGTCGCCGTCTCCCTGATGGCGCCGCTAAAAGTGAGCGTCACACTTTCCGCGAAGGCCACCCAAACCAACGCCACCCAAACAAACAGCGACGCTCCGCCACCTGGCGACACGCAGCGCACCGATGTGGAGTTGCTGCGATTGGTCGTGAGATATCCGGGTACCCGGTGGTCCACGCGGAGATCCGCCCATTTCGCCGTCGAAACCTCAGGTGCGCCATCCGCGTCGGAACGCCGGATGACGTTGGCAAACCTTGCCCTCTATGCGGGCGCGCAGGAACTGGTCGCCGACGCCCAACGTGACAGCAAGAATCTCAATTTCAACCTCCAGGTGAATGCGTTGCGCCTTCAGGACCTTCCGCGGCTAGAGGGTTTGGGGATGAAGGTCGCCGGTCTGCTGGATGTGAGCATGCAAGGGAGAGGGGACCCGCAGAAGCCGCGCGTCGATGTGAGGGTCGCTCTGCGCGACGGCCGCGTCGACAAGTACAAGGGACTCGCGGCCGATGTCGTCGCAACGTTGTTGCCGGATCGTACCGTCAACGGCACGGCACGCGTTCGCGCCGCTCGCCTCGGAAGTCTCAACGCTGAATTCAAGGGGCCTGCGATGACGCCTCCCCCGGCGAGCGCGCCCGTGGCGGTAGTTGTCGATCTCACGAACCTCCAGGCAACCAATTTTCCCGTCCTACGGAGGGTCGGTATCAAGGCGGATGGAGTCGTGCAAGCGCACCTCGACATCCACGGCACGGTCGGCGACCCCCGGCTCGCGGTGCGCGTGACCGGTCACAACATGACCATCGAGCGCTCCGCGAAACCGGCCGCAGGCGAAGGCTCGGGCACGTCCGAAGGCGGCACAAACAATGGCGACGGCGGCAATGCCAGCGACGGTGTCCAGCAGGTCAGATTCGAGAAGGTGGCGGTGGACTGCGACTACGCTTCGCCGCGCCTGGACGCCAAGGTGACGCTAGCCGACGACAAGCACGGCAGCCTTCGCGCCTCGGTGAGTTCCAAGATCCTGCTGTCGGAGTTGCGTACGCCGGCACGTTTGGCCATCGCAAAGAGAGAACTTGCGGGTTCTTTGCAACTCAAGAATTTGGATCCCGACGCGATCAGCATGTTCGTTCCCGCCTTGCAAGTGGTGCGAGGACAGATTTCGGCGGCGTTCGAGATTCATGGAACCGTTGCAGATCCCCAACTGGGCGGCGAGATGAGGTGGCAGAAGGGCGAGCTCGTGCTGATCCAGGACCAACAGAACCGCCAATCTGGTGCCCCGAAGACGGCGCAGGCCGAGGGCGCCCTCACACTGAAAGCCAACGGCAACGGCAACGACAACGGCAAGGGCAAGGGCAACGGCAACGGCGATGCCGGCGCGACAAGAGTCGTGAACGCGGTAAGAACGCCAGTCCAACGACCAGATCGGCTTCGCTTTTCTGCGCGGGTGTCAGGCCCCTGGGTCAATCGGCAATGATCGCAAAAGTATTGCCTTTCCTGACCGTGGCGCCGGGAACGGCCGGGCATCACGCGGATCGCCGCGTGCCCGCCTGTGCCTGCGCGGTGCTCGCCTGCTTAGCCATGCTTGGCTGCGGCCACGCGCCGCCCCGCTCCACGCTCGAGGTTCGCGCCGCCGAGCAAGACCGCCGGGATCGCCTTCCCGATGACAAACGGACGTTGGACGGCACCTGGGACGACATCCGCGTCAAGGTGGCCTACGTCGACGGTCGCACCCAGGCGACGCTCGAATTGCGTCACCCCAAGTTGCGGTTCTTCTACCAACCGCCCGCCCCCGAAAAGGAAAAAGCCTCTTCGGAGGCGAAAGCCAAGGAACAAAGCGAAGGTAAAACGGCGTCAGACCCTTCACACGCCGTTCCGGAAGCGCTCCGCAAGATGGCGCCTTTCGACATCGATCGGATCGAGATCTACGACGGTGAGCTGGTGTTCGTCGACATGAGCAAACCTGCGAAGCCAGAGATCTGGTTGTCCGAGCTTGAGGTTTCAATCGAGAATCTGGCTTCCCGTGCCGGTATGGCGGAGGGACGTCCGGTGTTGCTGACGGCGCGCGCGAAGGCACAGCGCAGCGGCGAAATGGCCCTGTTCGTGTCGGCGGATCCGTGGAGTGATGACCTCAACTTCGCCGGACGCGTCTCACTGGAGGGGCTGGCCACCAAAGAGCTGTACGGTTTTCTCGCCGACGCGGCGAGGTTGCAAATCCCCAAGGGGACTCTGGACATGTACATCGCGTTCACGGCGAAGCATGGACACATCACCGGCGGGGTGAAACCCATTCTTAGAAATGCCGAGGTGGCACCGGTCGCAAGCGGCGCGGTGGCACGGCTGAGAGCGTGGGCGGCGGATACCATCCTGTCGCTGTATTCCGATCGCGTGAAGGGCCGCAACGCCGTCGCGACTGTGGTTCCTATCCGCGGGGATCTTGAGGGCCCCGCCATCAAACTGTGGCCCGCCGTCGCTGGCTTGCTCTACAATGCCTACGTCAACGGTTTGTCGGCCGGGTTCGGGGGCGTCCCCGTCGAACCGAAAGCCCCGAACCTCACCGCTTCCAAGTCATCGCCGGTGGTCGAGTCGCGCGTCTCGCAGGAAGTGAGGCGCGCGACTTCGCCGCGCGGGCCCATGTCCGTCGCCGGCGTCACGAGTGAGAATGGTGGTGGTCCGTGATCGCACAGGCGCCCCCCGGCCGGTTCCGCGGCCATTCTTCATCGAAGGTCGTGTTTCTCGCCATGGTCGTGATGGCGGTCGGGTGCCTGCATTCTCGACAAATCGCCCCTCCCCCGGCCTCGGCGCTTGCCGCGGTCGAAGTCGACAACTCGGGCGTGCCGTTTGCGCCGGCGCCCGAAGGGCTACTGCGCCCGGGGGCCGTGGAGGCGATACAGGGCCGCCTGCTAGATGACGGCTTCATCGATCCTGCCGAGCGAACCGGGCGTCTGGACGCGCCCACCCGAGAAGGACTACGCCGGTTCCAAGCAAAGAAGGATTTGCCAGCGACCGGCTTGCCCGGCTATCGCACGATCGAGGCGCTGGACCTTCAGGCCGACAAGATCTTTTTCAGCTCGCACCGGCCTCCCGCCAACAACGGCATCAAGAGCACGGACGTGGGGAGCGTGGGTGCGCGGGACGAGCCGGGGCACTAGGTCGGTTCACGTTGAATCCGAATCTTAGGCCGACAATGGTGCCCGTCTCTCGCGAAGTGCTCGATCGAGCACTTCGAGGAAGGCATCGATCGTAGTGGGCTTAGCGACGGAGTATTGGGTTCCCATTTGCCGGGCAATCTCCGGCAGATCGTGCCTTGCAGACATGAGAAGGATTGGAATGTTCTCCTCCCCCGCATCGTGCAACAGCATCTTGTGAGCCATTCCAGGTCCACCCAAGACAGGCATATCCACGTCGAGCACCAAGACATCAGGCAACGGCGCGGCCCTGAGAACTATCAGCCCCTCCTCGCCTGTCGAGGCGGTGCGTACTTCGTGTCCCTTGTCGCGCAGCATGTCGCCAACCGCCTCGACGATGTCATTGTCGTCGTCAACGAGAAGGAGGTGAGCCATAGAACTCGGTCAGGCTAGGCACACCGGGTCAGCAACGTCAACGACCTCTCCCGCGCCGCCGCCGACAAGCGCCAAGTCGACATCAGAGTTCATGGGCCGACGCGCAAGGGGAATGCGCCCGTTGCGACAAGGAGGTCGAGGCGCGCCTCGCGGGCGGCATCCTCGGCGAGGGCCACTTGAGATTCGGCGTCACGCGCCTGCCTTTCGGCGTCTATGACCTCGATGTTCGTCGTCGCGCCGGCGCGTTAGGCCTTGTCGGCGAGGGTTGCCGCCGTTGATGCCGCAGCCGCGGCCGCGCGCGACGCCTGCAAGCTTTCGTCGGAGGTGCGCACGACGGCGAGCGCTGTGCGCACCTCGACGTTCACCTGTCGGAGCAGCCCGTCGAGCCGTGCCCGGGCCTCCTGGTCGCTCGCGAGACGCTCGGGTGTCTCGCGAAGGATCGCAACGCCCGCTCGGCGTCTGCTGCGAT
>JADGRC010000363.1 GCA_017881245.1 Pseudomonadota bacterium | reverse complement strand
GGGAACGGGCGCGAGGCGATTCAAAGGTTGAGCGAGGAAACGCCGGCGGCGATCGTCATCGATCTTTTGATGCCCGTGATGAGTGGCGCGGAGTTGTTGAAGGCTTTGCGCCGCAATCCGTTTTACAGGCGCATTCCCACTGTGGTGATGACGGGGGCGCTCGACTCCGAACAATCGAGCGTGAGTCAGGTCCTGGGCGTTCCGGTGATTTTCAAGCCGAACTTGGAACGCCTTCCGGAGATGCTCCTCGGCTTGATTGAGAAGGCCGGCGTCTCCACGACGCCAGCGATGGCGGCGGTGGCGAAGGCACCGAGCGCCGTCGACTTTGATGTTGCAACCTGACGCTGTGACAACCAGGCGTCACGTCGCGGACATGCGTGACTTCTCGCGTGACTTCTCGCGGGGCTTCTCGATAGACGGGCCGTCACCGTCAGTGCTTTTCGCGGTAGTGGTATAGGTACTGAACGTCGAAACCGGCGCGTTCGTAGATCCGCCGCGCGGTTTCGTTGCGGACCAGCACTTGTAGGTAAGCCTCCTGCGCTCCGGCCCTTTCCCCCCAGCGCAGCGCGCAACGCAACATCTCGGAGCCGTACCCCCGGTTTCGCTGCTCCGGTGCCGTCACCAGATCGAACAGCCCCAGCAGCCCGTCCACGAGGACGCTCATTCCGCAGGCGACGGGGGCCCTGCCAACCCGTAAGGCCAGCAAGCGTCGAATACCGGGGACCATCTTCAGAACGGCGCGGTGCGCGGCGCGGTTGCCCGGCGCGGCGCTGCTCAACGCCTCGAAGATCTCGAGCCAAGGATCGAGGGCGTGTTCGCGGACGATCCCGACTGCCTGTTGTGGAAGCAGGGGAGCGCCAGGCTCGAAAGCCCGGGAGCGCACCTCGACTTCGTCGCCGAGATGATATCCGCGCCGCGCCAGTAGATCGTCCAGGGCCGCCGGAGCGAAAGGCGTGAGCCGGAAGATGGTGGGGAGGCCCCGCTCGGCGTAAAGCCGTTCGCAGGTGGCGACCTTGTCCTCGAGTCCAAGGCGCGAGACGCCGAGCGGTGTGATGGAGTTCGCTCGGCGCGTGTATCCGTTGGCGAACCGGAGCCGCCAGCCATCGAAATCCGAATCCGCAAGGGCAGGCCACGCCCGCAAGGCGGCCTCTTCTATTCGGAGAGCGCGGTCGGTGGCGGGAAACAGCGCTGTCGATTCAGACAAACGAATTGTTGAGCACCTCGCCCAGCCCACCGGCGCCGGGGACAATGTAGTGGTGATCGTCGAGCCCACGCTCCCGGTTCCAGAACGTGCCCGGCACTGATTCGAGAACATCGGGGGACGACAATCCGCGATCCAGACGCCACGCGTACACAATCATTTCGGGATGCTGTTCCCCAACCGCGCGCAAGTATTCGGGCGTCACGATCAAGTGCATACCGACGATCTTGCGCGCCCGCCCCTGGACGGATCGGTCATAGTGCCGAAGTGCGGTGCAGACGGTGGTTCCCGTCGCGCCCATGGGGTCGGGAATCAGCAGGATCGCGTCGTCCACCGCTCCCCCAATCTTCGCGGCATCGAGCAGCGCACCTGTCACGCGGCCCGAGGGATCGGTCTGGCGTCCGAGCGACAGATGATCCTGCCTGACGCGCGCGGGATTCAGGACCTCGTTCAGAAGATCGTAGGTGACCTGCGAGGGCAGCAGGCCCGCGCGCGCCAACGCCACCACGACCGTCGTGGTATCGAGCCCGAGGGCTTCACCGCGCCACACGCCGAACGGGGTCGCGTCAATCATGCGCGTTTCAATCGAACAGGAGTGCCTCGGGAACTCCGCGGCCAGGACGGTCTGCGCCAGCAGGCGATACAGATGAGCACACAGACGGCTGACATCCGGCTGGACAAGGCCTTTCGCCGACAAACGGCCGAGCAGGGTCAGCGCGAGCGGATTGGCGAGGATATGGACGCCGGGGCCGTAGCGATGCTCGATCTCGGAGGGGCGAAACACGATTTGCCGATGCTGAGAATCCATCAATCAACCAAATTTCAAACCCAGTTCCACATGATCGCCAAACCAATCTTGGGTCAACGGCGGTTTCGGCGGAGTGTCAGCGACGGCCCTGAATGGCCGCGATCCGATAGTTGGTTTTCTGAAACGGAGGATGAACCATGGCGCGCGCCCAGTACGCGGACAATGCCTCCAGGGTCAGCGGAAAACTGGTCTCCATCGTTTCCAACTCGGACAACAAGGGTAGAAACGAGATGTCCCTTTGGCCGGGCGCCGAGCCGTCTAGCCAAGGCGCGTCAGTCGCCTTCAACTGGTCATTGACGGCGCCGAAGACGTCGTCCATGCGCTTGAACGATCGCTTGTTGAATGAGGCGCGTCCCGAGCCACTCTGCAGGACGGCCACCAGCGCTTCCAGCGACGCGACGAACATGCGCACCTCGGACCGTCCTCGGGGAGTCGACGGCTGCAAGGGCCGACCGGAGAAGGCGTCGTCGATGTACAGTTGACTGTTGAACGCTTCGGTCAGGACGAAATCGCCGTGTATCGCCAGGGGCGATCGTGCGGTCGGGTTGTTCCTGCCCGCTCGGGGATCGGGATACGCCACGTCACTCGGGATCCATTGATACTCGATACCTTTTTCCTCTGCGGCGAAGCGCACGCACCAGGCGAAAGGATCCTTCAAATATCCGTAGATCTCGAACATGAGGGCAACCATAACATTCGGTTCGCGCGGGCCCAATATCAGGGCTACGACGGCGCCGCGTCGAAAAGTTCGGCCGTGTGAAACCCGAGCCGAGACGCCACGCGAGGACCATTGGGAAGGTCTCCCCTTTCCCGCTGGGAGGCCGCACTGGCTTCCGGGCCGGGAACATGTTACGACGCGCCATGATCAGTCCATCAACCAGCCAATCAATCAGTCAATCGACGAAGCTCCTGTTCCCGCTCCTATTGCTTGGAAGCCTGACGGTGTTGTCCTGCAAAGGCCTCGCGGGGGCGGGGGGTGGTTCCGCCGCCGACCCCAAGACCGAGGACGACAAGGTCTTCTATGCTCTCGGCTTGGACATCGGAAAGAACATCGACGTTTTCGCGCTGCAGCCGAAAGAAGCGGAGTTGGTGAAATCGGGTCTGGATGACGCGATTGCCAAGCGTAAGCCGAAGATCGATCTCGAAAAGGTACGCCCTAAGATTTACGAAATGGCTCGGAAGCGCCAGGACGCCAAGGCCGGCGCCGAGAAGGTGAAGGGCAAGGCCGCGGTCGAAAAAGCGGCCAAGGAGCCGGGGGCCCAGCAGCTTCCGTCGGGCCTGGTCATCAAATCGTTGCGACCGGGCACCGGCGCCAGCCCGAACGAGAACGACACCGTCAAGGTGCAGTACGAGGGACGACTCACGGATGGAACGGTGTTCGACAGCTCTTACAAGCGCAATGAGCCGGCCGAGTTCCCGCTGAAGGGGGTTGTTCGCTGCTGGACCGAGGGCTTGCAGAAGATGAAGGTCGGAGAAAAGGCGCAGCTCACGTGCCCGGCGGATATCGCCTACGGCGATCAGGGCCGGCCACCGACGATTCCGGGCGGCGCGACGTTGGTGTTCGACGTCGAATTGATAGAGATCAAGGCGGCGCCGCCCCCGCCGGCGGCCAGCTCGACCCCGCCGGCGGCCAGCTCGACCCCACCTGCCGCTGTCCCCGTCGCGAAGCCTGCCGCGAAGAAGTAACGAATCGGGCCGAGCGCTATTTGCGCGGCCATCACGCGCATTGCTAGGTTGCGACAATGAAGCCGCGTGATCGCCGCGCTAACGGGCGTCTCGGACGGCGCGCGGCGGCGCGTGCAGGTCCTTGACCAGACCGATGAAGGAAAGCCCGCGAAGCAAGTAGTGGGTGAGGTCTATCTCCCACCAGTAAAAGCCCTGACGCTCCGAGCGCTGGTAGTGGTGGTGATTGTTGTGCCAGCCTTCGCCTAGGGTAAAAAGCGCAATAATCAGGCTGTTTCGGCTGTCGTCCCCGGTCTGGTAACGCCGTCGACCGAAGGCGTGGGCCAGCGAATTTACGCAGAACGTCCCGTGCCACAACAAGGTATTCGAGACGAAGAATCCCCACAGCACCGCCCACCAGCCGCCCGCCAGAAACAGTCCGAACGCCAGCATCAGCGGCGGCACCAGATGATAAGTGTTCAACCAGCGCAGCTCCGGATAGCGGGCGAAATCCTTGATGCGGTCGACATCCGTCTCGACGTACGTGCGCACCAGAATCCATTTCACGTGCGCCCACAGGAACCCGTGTTGTCGGACAGAGTGGATGTCCCTGGGCGTGTCCGAATACTTATGGTGCGCGCGGTGGTGCGCCGCCCACCACAGAACACCCTTCTGCGTCGAGGTCGTGCCGAGAAACGCCAACAAGAACTGAAACGGGCGGCTGGTCTTGTAGGACCGGTGGGCGAAATAGCGATGAAACCCCGCCGTGAGGCCAAACATGCGAACGAAATAAAGGCTCAGGGCCAGGCCCAATCCCGACCATGACCACCCCGAAATGGCCACACCGATCACGGCCGTGACCTGCACCCCCCAAAAGGGCACCATCGCCAGCCACTGCACTTTGTGCGTTCGCGGCTCCGTTGCTTGCGACTCGCTCGGTGGAGCCGGGGCATCGAAATCATCACCCGGACCGTCCGGAGGTGACTTCGATGAATTCGCGGCCGGGATGGAAACCGAACTGGGCGCGGACATGGTGCCTCAAGCTGCAAGAGACAGTAATGACGGGGGGCGAAGGAGCGACGGCGAAGCCGCTCCGATGAGACGGAGACCAGTCAACAGAGCACGGCTCCGGCGCCCTGATTGGAACCGGGACGCCGTGAGCCGGCTCAAGTTACCAGCCGCCGCGTCCGCCGCCACCGCCGCCACGTCCGCCGCCACCACCACTGCGTCCGCCACGTCCGCCACCCCCGCCGCCGCCACCGTAGCCGCCGCCCCCACCACCGCCTCCACCGCCCCCGCCGCCACTGCGTTCACGCGCCTCGCTCACGCTGATGGCGCGCCCCTGTACGTCGCGGCCGTTCATGGTCTCGACGGCCTGCGCGGCCTCGGCGTCGCTCGACATTTCGACGAAGGCGAAGCCACGCGAACGTCCCGTCTCACGATCCAAAATGACCTTGACGTCGGTGATCGTGCCGCCGCCCTCGCTGAAGGCATCGCGGAGATCTTGTTCCGTTACACCGTACGCGAGGTTGCCGATATAGAGTCTTCTTCCCATGTCTTCGTTCTCCTTGGTTCAGATCGGGTCGGTGACCCGCGACGACGGCAATCACGAACGGAACTGCTCGGTGACTACATCGTCGTTTGGTTGGCGTCCTTCGGTCACCTGCACGTCCGGACCCGAACCAGCTTTCTGAAGCTGACGAACCGCGGCAGAACGAGACGAACACGAATAGGACAGACCCTAAAAAGGTACCAGGAGGATCGCTCGTGTCCAAGGATTCCGCTCAAAATTCCGATCGCAATTCCGAAGGCCACCGAGACAGCGAACCTGCCCCCGGCTCATAGGGTCAAGGCGGGGATCGGCGGGGCGGGCGGCTGGACGAGGGACCTTCCCGTCTTTTTCCTGCACGGTCACCAGACCTCAAATCAGGCCTGGTGGCCGCGATTTGCCGTCGGCGGCGAAGGGCCAAGCCAAGGACCAAGAGCACCGCTACTCCAACGGCAAGGGGAACCCGAGACGGGCCGGTGCCCTTGGGGACCCTGTCGCGCTCGGCTCGGTCGGGTCCCGTCGGTGGCGTTCCTCCATCCGTTTCGGGTTTCGGGGTTGCGGGGTCGCCCGTTGGGGGAGCCTCCAAAGATGGAAGCGGGGCCGCCGCGCCGGCTGGTTGCGCGTCGGTGGGCGGCAGATCTTCGTCTTGCGCGGACAGGGGTCGCCGTCGTGCCGCGGTCGCTTCGGCTGATTCGATCATGGCGTTCACCGCGCGGGCCAACTTCTCCTTGAACGTTCGGTGCGGGTTGGGGCTGACAAGGTTTCCTGTGATGCGCGCGGCGTCCATCTCGGGGACGATTCCCGCGTTGCCCTTGCCGGTCGCGATGGCCGCCGCGTGATTGTGGATGGCCACCACCAGGAGCACCGGATTGGATTGCGGGCCGCCACCTAAAACGCGCCCGGCGAACACACGCTCGGCCATTTCCGCCGCCGTCTCATGGCGTAACCGGTCCGTGATCAACACGAACACGGGGCTGCCCAGACGAGTCCGAGCTTCATGCAGGCGCCGTTCCAGGTCGGAGCGTTCGCGGGACGAAAGTAGATGGGCCTCGTCCCAAAGGTGAGGCTCCGGTGCACCCTGGACGGTGGACGCGACACCGGCCGCGACGCCAGCCGCGCACAGGACCGTGGCCGCCCAAGCGCCCCTGAAGATCATTGTTCCACGCTCCGGCGACCCATGAAGAGGGATCATAAGGGGGGGTGGAACGAAGCACGAGAAACCGCACCGTTTGGTTCGGGTCCGTACCGCGGAATAGGTCGAGTCCCGTCAGTAGCGCGGGACCTTGTGATCGATCGTTCGTGCCCACGCGTCGATGCCACCCGCCAAGGATGCGACGGTCGCGATTCCGTTCTCCTCCAACAGCGCGGCGGCGGTCAGGCTTCTGACTCCGTGGTGGCAATACGCGACAAGCAGGGTCCCCGGCGGCACGTTCACCTCGCCCCAGCGTTCAGCGAGGTCGGGCAACGGAATCAAGACACTGTCGGGCAAGCGAGCGGTCTCGTGTTCCCAGTGCTGGCGAACGTCCAGAAGCAAGACGGCCGCACGAGAGTCGAGGAGGCGCGCCAATTCATCGACCGTGATTTGCCTGGGCACCACGCGCAGCATGCCACGGAAAATCGACGAAGAGGCAACGACGACGACAGGCGACGACGAACGCGGGCAACTACGAAGACGGGCGGCGACGGGGTATCGGGCAAGACCCACCGAGATCGATATTGGGATCTTCCCGTCAAGGCGAACTCCTGTAATATGCCCCGCATGACCCCCTCGAGACCCCAGAGGAAAAGGCTCGTGGTCGTGATCGGTCCCTGCATTCTGGGCTTGTTTCTAGCCCCGATTGTGGCGCGTCCCGCCGCCGCGTCTCCGTCGGTGGAAGTCGGGGCGCCAGACCGCACCGCGGCCGTCAACTTGCGGCTGACCCAGAAGTCAGCGGTCAGGGTGATGGCCGACCTTTCGGGCGCCGCGCAAGAGCCCGACGCGGAAAAGCCGAAATCGATGGAAGAGCAGGCCGCGCTGAAGTCCAAGGTGCAGGCGGCCGCGGCCAAAAAGCCCCCGCCGCCGCCCGATCCGTTCGCGATCGTCAAGGACTGGCCCTTCTGGGTGATCGTGGGTGGCGTGATCATCGCGGGTGTCGGCGGATACATGTTGCTCCGCAATTCGAACGAGAAGGCGCCCTGTGACGCGCGATTCACCGCCGGTTGTTTCCCCTCCTAGGGGAACGATGGAGACAAAATGACGACGACCATTCGGAGATCGGCGAAAGTCAAAACTGGTCTTCTGGCCCTGGCGATCCTGCTCGGGGCTGCCTCGGGTTGCGGCCAGACCAGTTATTTCGAGGTGACCGTAAACCTGGACATGACCAACCCGAAAGTGACTCCCACTTGCCTGTTCCGGGTTGGCTACTGCGTGGTCACGGTCTCGGGTGCTGCATCCGACCATTTTGCCCTGAACGACGCGGCTTGCGACAAGCCGACAAGCTACGCCCTGGGACTGTTTCGGTACGCGACCGACCAGGACTCGGGAAACGTTAACTTTCTGGTTGAGATTCAGGACACAAGCCAGAAGGCGGTCGGCCAGGGCAGCCTCGCGAAGCCGATCGTTTCGGGAGGCATACAAAAACTGACCGTGTCGGTCGCGCCGGATGCGACGGCGTTGGGCTGCATGTAGCCTCCGGCGCTACTTGTTGGGCTGTGGGGTCATGCGAAGATACGGTCTGACCACCCTATAGCCCTTGGGAAATTTCTGCTTCAGTACCTCTGGATCCTGCAGCGAGGGTACGATGACGCAGTCGTCACCGTCCTTCCAGTTGGCCGGCGTCGCGACTGAATGGTTGTCGGTCAGTTGCAGCGAGTCGATGACACGGAGGAGTTCGACAAAGTTTCGGCCCGTGCTGGCCGGATAGGTGATCATCAAGCGCACCTTCTTTTTTGGATCAATCACGAACACCGACCGGACGGTTTGGGTGTCGTTGGCTTCGGGATGGATCATTCCATACAGGGTCGACACCTTGCGATCCGCGTCGCCCAAGATCGGGAAGTTCATTCTCGTATCCTGGGTCTCCTCGATGTCCTTGATCCAGCCGCCGTGCGACTTGACGTCGTCGACGCTGACGGCGATGACCTTGACGTTCCGCTTATCGAACTCCGGTTTCAGCTTGGCAACGAGGCCAAGCTCGGTGGTGCAAACAGGCGTAAAATCCTTGGGATGTGAAAATAGAACGGCCCATTTGTCCCCGATCCATTGGTGGAAATTGATGGTGCCTTCCGTTGATTCCTGGGTGAAATCGGGCGCGATCGAACCGAGTGTGATGCTCATGGCCGGCCTCCTTGGCGCAAACGAAATGTGAAAGCCCAAACCGGCAAATCCGATTGGACAGGTTGATCCAGCGCCGGTTATATCGCCCGTTCGGTACATCTGCCACATGGCTCGTCCGCCCCCCACGAATCTGATCGTTCCCGCGTCTTTGGCGGGGGAGCGACTCGATAGGGCGATAGCCGCTCTGGGAATCGACGTGAGTCGGGGGGAAGCGCGGCGCCTAATCGCGGCGGGCGTGGTGTTCGTCGCTGGCCGCCGGACGGGGATCAGCTCGCGTCAGGTGCGCGAGGGCGAGCGCATAAGCTGGGAAGTTCCCGCGCGGCGGCGTGAGACGGGCCTCCACGGCGAGCCGCGCATCGTCATCGAGCGCGACGATCTGTGGATCATCGACAAGCCTGCGGGCATGCCCACTGAACCGACGCGATCCGGGTGGGACGGCACTTTGTCGGCCTGGTTGCGCCACGCGCATGGCCAGCCCTTCGTGACGCACCGATTGGATGCCGCGACGAGTGGCCTGGTGGTCGTGGCGCGCGACCGCGCGACGCAAGCGGAGCTGAACTCGTTGTTCGCGACCCACGCCATCGGAAGGCGGTACATCGCGATTGTGTCGCCGCCACCGCCCTGGGACAGCGCCACGCTGGACGCTCCGATTGACGCTCGTGCGGCGGTCACGCGCGCGCGTGTGATTGAAAGGTCGGAACTGGCGGTGGCACTCGAGGTCGATTTGGAAACGGGTCGAACACGACAGATTCGCCGTCATCTGGCCGACGCGGGGTTTCCAGTGGTGGGAGAAATTGCCGCGGGCGCCCGCACGCACGGCCGCCTGCTGTTGCATGCTTTTGACCTTCGCTTGCCTGGAAACAGCCTGCGCGGGCCCGTGATTGCCACCGCCGCGCCACCCGCCGACTTCGTCGGTGCCGCCGGTACCCTGGGATTGTCTCTATCGGCCTTAGCGCCCCCCACCATGGAGACGTCTCAAGTCACGCGCTGAGCGTTCCGTCTTTAGTCGCCGAGGCAGATGCCGAGATCTCGCGCGGTCTGCACCGTGTCGGAGTCGAGAGGAACTGTCTTCATGACCTTGATGGCGTCTTCGATCAACACCGGGACCATGGTCGGGGGATGGTACGCGACCATGTGGCCGAACTTGCCCTCCTCGACCATACGGACCGCGGCGGCGCCAAATCGCAGAGCCAGCAGGCGATCACGATGGGTGGGGCTGCCCCCGCGCTGCAGGTGACCGAGGACTAAAGAGCGCGTCTCGAACCCCGTCAGTTTGTTTATCTCGGCCGACAGGTGCTCGGCGAGCCCGCCGATGCGGATCTCGCGGCCCAGCTCCTCCCCGATGGTGCTCATCGTTCCGTCCTTTGGGGCGGCGCCCTCGGCGCATACTACCACCGCGTAGCGACGCCCGTTGGTGTAGCGGCGCTTGAGGTGAGCGACGACCTTGGCCATGTCGTACGGAATCTCGGGCAGCAGGATCACATGAGCATTGCCGGCCACGCCGGCGTGCATCGCGATCCATCCCGCGTAGCGGCCCATGACCTCCACCACCATCACGCGCTCGTGCGACTCCGCCGTGGTGTGCAATCGATCGATGGCCTCGGTCGCCACCATCACGGCCGTATCGAATCCGAACGTCGCCTGGGTACAGGACAGATCGTTGTCGATCGTCTTGGGCACGCCGACGATCTTCATGCCCTTCTGGGCAAACCGGTTGGCGATGCGAAATGCTCCGTCGCCGCCGATCGCGATGACGGCGTCCGCTCCAATCTGCCGGTACCGCTCCATGATTTGATCTGAGATGTCGGTCAGCACTTTCTTGCCGCCGACTTCGGTGATGAATTCGAACGGGTGGCCCTTGTTGACCGTTCCCAGGATCGTTCCGCCCAGATGGGCAATGCCGCGCACGCTGTCGCGGGTCAGGTTGACCAGACCATCGCTGTCCTTCTGGAGGAGGCCGTGGTACCCGCGGCGGATACCCGTGACCTTCCAGCCGCGTCGCAGGGCCGACAGGGTGACCGCTCGAATGACCGCGTTCAGTCCGGGGGCGTCGCCGCCTCCGGTGTTTACCAGGATGTGCATGTAACCGACCCTTATCGCGACTCGTCGTTTCTGGCAACTGTCACCCGGCGGTGACGCGAGCGGTCGCGAACCACATCAGGCGTGTTTTGACGGGATCCCTCGCTCACCGCGGTGGATGCTCCATCACGGGACGATGCGCGGGTGACGTGAGGGACGCCGGCTCACGGGCAGGCCGGCCCTCGTTCGCCGGAGGATTCGGTCGACTCATCGTCGTTCGCGCGGCGACATGCCGGAGAGGACCAAAAACTTTCGTCCCGTCGCATCCGCGGTCAAGACGGTGATGTCGACTCCGTAGACCTCCGCTAGGGCCTCGGGCGTGAACACGTCATCCGGCTTCCCGCTCGCGACGCTGGCGCCTTCTTTCAGGAGAAGGACCCGATCGCAGACGCTCGCAGCCAGATTCAGATCGTGCAACACCACCAACACGGCGGCGCCCGCGCGCGCCTGCCGACGCAGAAGGTCCACAATCGCCAGTTGGTGTCGCAGATCCAGTCCGCCGGTCGGCTCATCCAGCACCAGGATCGGCGAGCCCTGGCAAAGGGCGCGAGCAATGAACACGCGGCGAAGCTCTCCTCCGGAGATTTCATGAATCGCCCGATCGGCCAGATCCGCCACGCCACACGCGTCGAGCGCCGCTTCGGCGGCCGCGAGATCGGTTGCGGTTTCGAAGCCAAGTCCGTTCGCGGGCAAATGGGGCAGTCTTCCGAGAAGCACCAGCTCGGCCACACGAAGGGGAAAATCGGTCGGCATCTCCTGCGGCACGGCGGCCACGCGCAACGCGAACGCCCGTCGATCGAAGGTCGCTATGTCACGCTCGTCCAGCAGCACCCGCCCCGATTGCGGGGAAAGAACACCCAGCATGCAGCGAAGCAGAGTCGTTTTTCCCGACCCGTTCGGACCAAGGATGCCCACCACGTCTCCACCGCACACGTCGATTGAAACCGACTTCACGACGTCGCGACCGGCGTACCCGAACGACACGGATTCGGCCCGAAGGCGTGGCGACACGGCGGCCACCTACTTCCGCGACGCCTTCTTTTCGCCGGCCTTTTCAACTTCTTTTGCCGCTTCCCACAGGCGATCCTGCTCTTCGGGGGGGGCCATCCCGATCGTCTGCCCCTTGGCCGCGAGCGCGGATTCGATCCAGCCGAAGCGTCGCGCGAACCTATCCGTCGCCTCCCGTAGTTCCGATTCGGGGTCCAGACTCAACTTTCGGCCCAGGTTCACGAGTGTGAATAACACGTCCCCCAACTCGCGGCCCATCTCGACCCGATCACCGCCGGCGCGGGCCTCGTCGAATTCCCTCAATTCATCGTTCAGCCGGACGCGGGCGCCGTCCGCGTCGGCGAAGTCGAATCCCACGGCGCCCGCCTTCTCGCCTGCGCGAGTCGCGCGCAGCAGGGCGGGGGCGCTGCGCGGAATCCCGTCGAGCGCCCCGTGCTTGCCCTTCCGCGCCTTCTCCGTGGCCTTCAACTTGGCCCAGTTCGCGAGGACGTCATTCGATCCCGAGACCTCGACGTCGCCAAAAACGTGGGGATGACGCTGGACCAGCTTCGCGACGATGCCGCGGGCGACGTCGTCGATGCCAAATCGGCCCTCCGCGAAGCGCAACTCCGACTGAAATACGATTTGCAGCAGCAGATCGCCCAGCTCCTCGCAGTGATCCTCGACGCTTCCGCCGGCCAGCGCGTCGACGACCTCGTAGGTCTCCTCGACCAGGTACGGGACCAGCGTCTCCAGCGTTTGCTCGCGATCCCAGGGGCAGCCGTTCGGGGCCAGCAGACGCTGCATCAGGCCCACCAGCTTCTGGACCTCGGCACCCGCTTGCTTCCCCGGCAGCGGTGTCAGATCGGGCGGCGCTGCGTCCTTTGTCGTCACCTCGAGGAATCTACCAAAAACGTTCGCGTTGAAGCGGCACATGCGCCGTGCTACATGGAAACAGACTTGACCGATCGTCCAATCGTGCCCGAGGCCGTGCCAGAGCCCGTCACCGCACGGCTGGCCCTGGACGACAATCAGGTCGCGCTGGCCTTCTATGGCGAGCGGAACGTGAATCTGAAGCTAATAGGCGAGACCACCGGCGTCACGGTCCACAGCCGGGGCAACGAGGTGACGCTGGTCGGCCACGCGGACGCCGTCGAGCTCACCCGCAATCTGATCACGCAATTGTATGCCATGGTTCACCGCGGGACGCCTTTACATCCTCAAGACATCGGGCGGGCGGCCGCGGTTCTGCGGGCGGACCGACGGGCAGATCTCCGAGAAGTCTTTTCCGACACCATTCTGGTGGCCGGACGCGCGCGTCCCATCGCCCCGAAGGGCTTGGCCCAGAAGCGTTACGTGGACGCGATCCGGAATCACGACATCGTGTTTGGGATCGGTCCGGCCGGCACGGGCAAGACGTATCTGGCCATGGCGCTCGCGATCCGCGCGCTCATGGAAAAGCAGGTCAAACGCATCATATTGACCCGGCCGGCTGTCGAGGCGGGCGAGCGGCTGGGTTTTCTTCCCGGCAGCATGGAGGAAAAGATTTCGCCGTACCTGCGGCCCCTCTACGACGCGCTTCACGACATGATGGACTTCGAAAAGGCCGACCAGTTGATCGAGCGGGGGATGATCGAGGTAGCGCCCATCGCCTTCATGCGTGGTCGGACGTTGAACGACGCCTTCGTGATTTTGGATGAAGCCCAGAACACCACCACGGAACAAATGAAAATGTTCCTAACCAGGCTGGGCTTCGAGTCCAAGGCCGTGATCACGGGAGACGTTACGCAGATCGACTTGCCGGACAACCGTAAGTCCGGGTTGCGGGAGGCCGAAGCTCTTTTGCGCGGCATCGAGGGGATTTCGTTTTGCACGTTCACCGAGGTGGACGTGGTTCGCCACCCTTTGGTCCAGCAGATCATCCGCGCCTACGACGCCGCTAGCGCCGCTGCGGCGACCGCTCGCGCGGCGATCTCGCGCGCCGGGTCGCCCGTGATGGCCATCGCGCAGCCCGTCGCCGTCCCTGTCCACGGCCCGGAACGCGTCTTGCCCGAGGGCTGAGACGTCCGATCCAGGCCGTTCCCGACATCGAGGTGCGCGACCGCCGCGCCATCGGTACCTCGAATCGCCGCACGATCGCGTCCGTCGCGCTCGCCGAAATCGAGGTATGCGACCGGCGCGCCATCGGCACCCTAACGCCGTGGCCACCTATCATGGACCAGGGGGAGTCCGAATGCGATGCTGGCCCGCGGTCGTAAGGCAGTTCACGACCTGAAAGGGCCCGCACAATGAGCCATTTTCGTTCCCGCTTGGTCGCAGCGATCGCAGTGGTCTCCCTCGGCTTCGGCTGTAGCTCATCAGGCGGCCCTCCACCGAGCGCAGGGTCGAAAGGCGGAAGCGCACAGCCGCCAGGCGCGTCAGGTGGATCCGGCGTTGGCTCGGGCGGGACGGTCGGCTCGGGTGGCGCGGTCTCCTCGGGCGGGATGGTGGGCTCAGGCGGCGCCATTGCTTCGGGCGGCCTTGCCCCCCCGATGGGTGGAACGAGCTCGGGGGGCGGCAGTGTAATGCAGGGATCCGGAGGGGCTATCCAAGGGGGTGGCGGTGGCGGCACGACGACCGGTACTGGTGGGGTGACGCCCCCCCCGGGGCCAGGCGTCTGCCCGACCACCGGCGAGGGCCCCACTCCCGATGCCGCGACGCGGGCCAAATGCGCCAATGATGCGAACGGAATTTCGTGTCATTTTGGGGGTAGCCCGGGCAACTACGATGTCTCGTTCTATCTTGGCGGTGCGGCCGCCGGAAAGACTGAAGTTCAGGCCGAGAAACTGCGCGAGATGTTGGCCTCGGTCAGCACCACAGCGGGCCAGAAGGTCCGTTATTCGATGACGGTCAATGTCCGCACGCCCGAAGGACAACCCGACTGGATGGGGGCCACCAACGGAACCGACGGATTGGACATCTACTTCAAGGGATCCACGCCCGTCCTTGACTCCATCGCCTACGCACCCGCCGCTGCCAGCGACATCGTCATGTACATCGTGACCGATTCAACAGGATGCGACCAGGAAGGCCCTGACCTCGCGGGCTGGGGCCAGTGGTTGCCGCAGTTCTTTGGTTACGGCTTCTCCGTGGCGAATTATGGCAATTCTGGCGCACTATCAGAATGTTCTGCCGCGACAACCCCCTGCAGGACGGACGCGCCTTACTACAGCTTCTACGACAACCCAAAGATGTGGCCGGTCGTCAAACCGTTGCTGAAAGCCGGTGACGTCGTTCTCATCGAATTCGCCCACAATGACAAGAACACGCCGCAGGCCGCGTTTGAAGCGAACATAAACACCTATATCAAGGAAACCAAGGCCGCTGGCGCCATCCCCGTTCTGGCAACCCCAATCCCGCGCAACAATTGGACGAACGCGACCACGATGTCCCCCATGCAGCTGGTCAACGACGCCGGCGTCGATCTTCCCGCGACGATCCGAAAGATAGGTATGGCCAACAATATTCCGGTCATCGATCTGACAGCCAAATGCCTCGCGGCCTTCAGCCTGAAGGGCGAAACGGCCGTCGGGGCGTACTACTCGGGAGGCAGCACTCACCTCAGCACCGCGGGAGCCAACGTGGTGGCTGGCATCGCCCGCGACGAGATCAAGAGGCTCAACATCTATCCATTGGCCTGTTACCTGCGTTGACGGCAGGACCGGTCGGCAGGACCGGTCGGCAGGACCAGTCGGCAGGACCGGTCGGATGCACCGCGGGGATCTCCGCGACCTTGATATATGCTGTACGGGTGAATTCCGCTGAACACGCGCGCGATGAGGTTGCCCGACTGCGCCAGGAGCTCGAGGAGCTGGTCGCGACGTCGCGGGCACTGTCGTCTGAGCGAGACATTCGCAAGCTGCTGGGTTTGATCCTGAGGAAATGTCGCCAGGTGACGGGAGCCGACGCTGGAAGTGTCTACATCGTGGAAGGCGAGGGCGCCCCAGCCGACAAGACGCTGCACTTCATGCTGTCTCAGAACGATTCGCTGAATATCGACTTCCAGGAGTTCACGCTGGGCGTCGATGAGAAATCAATCGTCGGCAAGGCGGTGCTGAACGCGCGACCCATCAACATTCCCGATCTGGATGCATTGGATGATCCGGCCGGGAATCCCTGGGGAGTCACACACAACCGCAGCTTCGACGAAAAGACCGGGTACCGGGCGCGTTCGATGCTGACGGTCCCAATGCTTTCCGCGCACAGCGACGTGATTGGCGTCGTCCAGCTGATCAACCGCAAACGCGCCCCCGATCGTCGGTTGCGCGCGGAGGCGGACTTCGTCAACGAGGTTGTCGCGTTCGACTCGCGCGCTGAGGAGTTCGCTCTGGCCTTGGCGTCGCAGGCGGGGATTTCACTGGAGAACGCCATCCTGTACGACGAGATTCGCAAGGTGTTCGAAGGTTTCGTCGACGCCTCCGTCACGGCCATCGAATCGCGCGATCCGACCACGTCCGGTCATTCCCGGCGCGTGGCGACGCTGACGGTCGCGCTGGCGCGGGTCGTGGACGCGGCGTCGCAAGGGCCATTCGCGGAGGTGCGGTTTTCACACGACGATCTGCGCCAGATTGAATACGCCGGTATCCTGCACGATTTCGGCAAGGTTGGCGTTCGCGAACGCGTGCTGGTCAAGCCGAAGAAGTTGTACGAAGAGGATCTGCGCGCGATTCAGTTCCGATTCGCCTATATCCGCAAGACGCTGGAGGCCGACGGCGCCGAGCGGAAGTTGCGGTTGGTGGGGTCGACCGCGGACGTCGACCTGCGGGCGCGCTTCGACGAAGTTGATGCGGAGACCGAACGCAAACGGCTGCACCTGGATGAATTGTTACTGTTCATCGGCAAGATCAATGAGCCCACAGTATTGGAGCAAGGCGGTATGGAACGCCTCTCGGAAATTGGACGGTTGACGTTCATCGCCCCCTCGGGCGAGCCCCGGCCCTTCTTGGAGCCGGACGAGATGGCGGCTCTGCAGGTTCGCCGTGGTAGCTTGACCGACCTGGAACGGGTCGAGATTCAGAGCCACGTCGTGCATACGTACAACTTCCTGCGAAAAATTCCGTGGGGCCGATCCTTGCGAAACGTGCCTCGTATCGCGGGGGCGCATCACGAATACCTGAATGGCGCCGGATACCCGAGGGGGCTCTCCGGGGGCGAGATTCCCATCGAGTCGCGCATGATGACGATCGCGGATATTTTCGACGCGCTGACGGCGTCCGACCGCCCTTACAAACGGGCCGTGCCGGTCGCTCGGGCGTTGGGAATCGTCGAGGAGGAGGTCAAAGCCGGAAAACTGGACGCGGACCTGTTCCACCTGTTTGTCGGCAGCGAGGTCTTCAAAGCGGTCGTCTGACCGCGGGCCGTCCCATGCCTGTGGACCTGCTTGTGCGCGCTGGAGCCCGGGGCGCGGTATCCGTCGAGACGCGCCGCGCCCTGAAAGCGCGCTTGCGCGCGGCGCTACGGACGGTCGGACGTTCGAGGTCGACTGCATCGTTGGTCCTGACCGATGACGTGGAGATCCGTGACCTCAACCGGCGGTTCCGCGCACACGATAGGGCGACGGACGTTCTCAGCTTCCAGTTGCAGGAACTGTGGGGGACCGAGGATCCGCTGGGGGACGGGGTGAACCTGGGCGACATCGTGATCTCAGTGCAAACAGCCCGCCGCCGGGCCGCCGGCAAGCGCCTACAATCGGAGTTGGAACGTTTGGCCATCCACGGGCTGTGTCACCTGTTCGGTCTCGATCATAAGCGCCGCGCCCAGGCCGACGTGATGTTCGCGCTCGAACGCAGGCTTTTGCTTGGCGGCGAGCCGGCTGCCGAACGCTAGAAACGCATGCCGCGCTTGGCGCGGAACATAAACCACCTATATGTCAGATAGCCGGCTCCCGCCGCCGCGGGAACCGCCAGGAAAGGCCCGGCGGCCATGCCGAGCGCCACCGTTCCGCCCCAGGCGGCCGCGGCGAACAGACCCTTCTTCTTCGCCTGGGCCTTGTCGCGTGAGACCAGACTCTCCATGGGTTCCTCCTCGGAAAAGAGGTACCATGCCATGGCCCCCCCAGCCACCCGAATCCGGGAGGCTGTCGCCAGACACAAGCCGGTTTCGCACAGTTCGCGTGAGTGCCGGCCCCGGTTTCCTAGTAGAAGGGGTGGCATGGTGGTTCGGAGAGCAAAAATTGTTTGCACGTTGGGTCCAGCGACCGCGTCCAGTACGGGGGTCCGGGGACTCATATCCGCGGGCATGGATGTCGCCCGGCTGAACTTTTCCCACGGTTCCCACGCGGACCATGCGCGCGTCGCCGATTTCGTTCGGGTGGAATCTGCGGCAGTGGGGAAGCCGGTGGCGGTGTTGCAAGATCTGTGTGGCCCGAAGATTCGAACCGGGCGAGCCGCTCCGGCGGTCATCGAGAGCGGTGACACCGTGACTTTGGTCGAGGGAGAGGTTGGAGGACCGGCAACGATCGCTATTGGTTACGATGGTCTAGCGGCCGATCTTCGTGTAGAGGATCAGGTCCAGCTGGATGACGGCCGCGTCCGCTTGCGCGTGATCGAAATCGCCCATGGACAAGTGACCTGTATCGTCGAGCAAGGCGCGCCGCTCCGTGATC
>JADGRC010000362.1 GCA_017881245.1 Pseudomonadota bacterium | reverse complement strand
GCCTGCACTTTTCCTCCGTCAGCAACATGCGGATCCCGGCGTCTTGCACCATGAACGAGAGCCGTTCTTGTGGATACGCCGTGTCGAGCGGGACGTAGGCTCCGCCAGCTTTCCATACGCCGAGCAGGCCGACGACCAGCTCCGGGGTTCGCTCGAGCGATACGCCCACCAAAATATCTGGTCCGACCCCTTGCTTGCGGAGGAAGTGCGCGACCTGGTTGGCGCGCTGATTTAGCTCTCGGTAGGTGAGCCGACGATCCTTGAAGACGACGGCAACGGCGTCGGGGCTGCGCTCGACTTGTTGCTCGAATAGGTGGTGCACGCAGAGATCTGGGTAGTCCGCGCGGGTGTCATTCCATTCATGGAGGATCATTCTTCGCTCGGCTTCCAAGAGGGCCGGCCTAGCGCCCGCATGGGGTACGGCATCCTCCCCCGGGGCGTCTTTGCTGTCTCGATCCCCTCGGGTGTCGCCGCCTTGGGCCCGCATCGGGGGGGTCACTGCGCCCATGCGATCAGCTCCTTCATGATCTCATTGGTACCGGCATAGATGCGCTGCACGCGACTGTCGGCCCACATGCGGGCAATCGGATACTCACTCATATAACCATACCCACCGTGCAATTGGACGCATTCGTCCACGACGTGGAACTCGCGGTCCGTGAGCCAGTATTTCGCCATGGCGACCGCTGTCGGGGTAAGCCGACCCTTCAAGAAACGCTCGATGCAATCGTCGAGAAAGATACGGCCGATATACGCTTCCGTCCTGCACTCGGCCAATTTCATGCGCGTGTTCTGAAACTCGATCAGGGGTTTGCCGAACGCGATGCGCTCCTTCACGTAGCGGGTCGTGATGTCCACCGCTTTTTCCATCGCGGCGACCGCGGCAACACCGACCGAAAGACGCTCGTACACCAACTGCTCCATCATTTGAAAGGAGCCCATGCCTTCGGTGCCTCCCACGAGGTGCGACGCCGGGACGCGCACGTTGTCGAAAAACAGCTCGACCGTGTCCTGGCCGTGTCTGCCCACCTTCTCGAGGGGGCGTCCGACACGGTACCCGGGCAGATCTTGCGTCTCGACGAGGATGAGGGAGGTGCCCTTTGGCCCCGTCGTTTTGGGGTCCGTTTTCGCCGCCAGGCAGACGAGCCCTGCCCGTAAGCCATTCGTGATGAATGTCTTCGAACCGTTTATGACGTAGTGGTCGCCCTCGCGGCGCGCCACGGTTTTGATGCCCTGAAGATCCGATCCGGCGGCGGGTTCTGTCATGGCGATGGCACTCGACAACTCGCCGCGCGCCATGAGAGGGAGCCACTTCCGCTTCTGCTCCTCGGTGCAGTAGGCGAGGATGTAGTGCGCCACGATACTCTGGATACTGGAAGCGAAGTGGACACCCGCCCGAGCGAGTTCCTCCAACACCACTGCCTCGTGGGCGAAGGTGCCGCCGCCGCCGCCGTATTCTTGGGGCACGTCGGGGAGCAACATTCCTATGTTGCCTGCCAGCGGCCAGGCCTCGGGATCGGCATGGTGCTGCTCGCGCCATCGGCCTTGGCGTGGCACGAATTCCCGGTCAATGAATTGGCGAACCGTCTTGCGGAACAGGTCTACTCCGTCGTTCGTCCACGGGGATTCGTAGGTCTCGGAAGCCATCGCGATTCTTATCCCCTATCTCCTATACCTTTGCGTTCTGGTGGACGCCCAGCACGGCACGACCGGAGGGGTCCGCGTTCTTGGCGAAGCTCGCGTCCCAGGCGATCGCCGTCGGCGTGCTACATGCGATGCTCGGCCCCCCCGGCACCGCCTGCGCGGCGGCCTCGCCCGGGAAGTGGCTTTCGAAGATCTCCCTGTACATGTAGGCCTCTTTTGTGGGGGGCGTATTGTACGGGAAGCGGTACCTGGCGTTCTCCATCTGGGAATTACTGATGCGCTCCTCGGCGGTGGCTTTGAGGCTGTCGATCCAGCGGTACCCCACGCCGTCCGAGAACTGTTCCTTCTGCCGCCAAAGCACTTCGTCGGGAAGGTAGCCTTCGAAGGCCTTGCGCAGGGGATACTTTTCGATCTTGCGTTCGCCCACCATTTTTTCGGCGGGGTTAAACGCCATGGCGGTGTCCAAGAAGTCGCGATCCAAAAACGGTACGCGAACCTCGATGCCCCAGGCCGCCATGGTCTTGTTGGCACGGAGGCAGTCGTATTTGAAAAGGGAATCCAACTTGCGGACCGTCTCCTCGTGCAGCTCCCGTGGGTTGGGCGCCTTGTGAAAGTAAAGGTACCCGCCGAACACTTCGTCAGCGCCTTCGCCGGATAGCACCATCTTGATGCCGATCGCCTTGATTCTTCGCGCCATCAGAAACATCGGCGTCGAGGCCCGGATGGTGGTCACGTCATAGGTTTCGATGTGATAGATGACGTCGCGCAGGGCATCCAAGCCTTCTTGAACCGTGAATAGGAATTCGTGGTGCACCGTGCCGATCGCGGCCGCGACCTTGCGGGCCATCGCGACATCCGGCGAGCCTTCCAGACCCACGGCGAAAGAGTGCAGGCGTGGCCACCAAGCGGCCACCTTGTCGCCCTCCTCCACGCGGTTGGGCGCGAAGCGCTGGGTGATGGCCGAAATGACGGACGAGTCGAGACCGCCCGAGATCAGCACACCATAAGGCACGTCGCACATCAGCTGCTGGTGCACGGCTGTTTCAAGAGCGGTCCTGAGTTTCGGTAGATCGAGGGCCGTATCCTTCACCGCTTCGTAGCTGCGCCATTGGGGGTCGTAGTACTTGGCGGGCTTTTGCATGCCCTTCGTGAGGTAATGGCCCGGCGGAAAGTCCTCGATGTGTCGGCAGGAGGGGATGAGGGCCTTCATCTCGGACGCTGTATGCAGATTCCCGTGCTCGTCGTGACCGTAGTAAAGGGGGACAACGCCCATCGGATCTCGGGCGATCAGGAAATTGTTGGTGCGTTTGTCGTACAGCACAAAAGCGAAGATGCCGCTCAACTTGTTCAGAAAATCCGCGCGATGGCGCTCGTACAGCGGGATGATGATCTCGCAATCGGAGTCCGTCTTGAAGGGGAACTCGGGGAACTCGCCGCGCAATTTCTTGTGGTTGTAGATCTCGCCGTTGACCGCGAGGATCATGTCCTCGGCTTCGTTGGTCAGCGGCTGGGCACCGTGTTCCACATCCACGATGGAGAGACGTTCGTGGGCGAGGACCGCGTGGTCGTCCGCGTAGAGCCCGCTCCAGTCCGGCCCGCGGTGTCGCACCAGTCGGGCCATTGACATCGCCCGTTCGCGGAGCGCCTTAGGATCGCTTTTGATATCGAGTATGCAGGCTATGCCGCACATGTGGATGGAACTCCTTCGCTAGTCTCCTAGGTCTCCAATTGGAATCTTCGGGATACACGCCGCGTCACTTTAACACGCTCTTTTGCATCTCTGTTCTGGGTTCTGGAGATCGGCGGGAGCTCCGGGCCCGATGCGATGCAGTCTCGCCCCGTCGCGCCGTCCCGTCGGTGGTCGTGACGAGGCAGCCGCGCCGCGCGAAAGCCACCCTGGGTGCTTGGGTTCCACTTTACTCTTCGCCACCTCTTCGAGATTGTTGGACATGGTGACGAAGCGGCAGAAATACGTTGATGAACATGTTTCGGCCGCCGCTCTTTCTTCACTTGCGCGGATGCTTGCCCCTTGGCCGGTGATCATTGAGGAGGCACGCCTGCCCCCCGATCCCCCCCCGATGCCACCAGAGGAGGCGGTGCAGGTGGCCGATTCCGTCACGCGGCGGCGGGTGGAGTTCGCCACGGGCCGGCTGTGCGCTCGCCGGGCCCTGGCGCGCCTGGGCATCGATGCGTTCATCTTACGGAACGACGCCCGAAGGGCGCCGCAGTGGCCGCCCGGCATTGTCGGCTCCCTGACGCATACGGGTGACGTTCCGGGGGGCTATTGCGCGGTGGCCGTAGCGCGAGCGGATACCACGTTGACGATCGGGCTCGATGCCGAAAAAGCCGATGGGCTTCCCGTGCATCTATGGCGATTCGTCCTGACAACGGCCGAGCGGGCCTGGTTGGGCGCCCAAGATGCCGAGCGCCGAGGATTGCTGGCGAAAGTCATCTTTTCGGCCAAGGAATCCTTTTACAAAGCCCAGTTCCCCCTCACTGGGCAAATGGTCGGCTTTCACGATGTTGAGGTGGATCTGGACATCCCGCGTGGCGCATTCGCGATGCGTGTGGCGGGGGCCCCGGCCCTGGGACCGGGGGTCGGCTGTTGGACGGGACGGTTTTGCCTGGACGAAGAGCTGGTTCGGACGGCGGTAGTTGTCTCGCGCTGAAGCGGTGCTGGCGCGATTTGGATTCATAACGTGGCTGTGGCCTTGGCCGCGGCCGTGAATATGATGCAAGATACGCGGTCGAAGCGTTCGCCAAGCAGAAAACGAAACGCCTGGGTGTTGTCGTCCATCGCTTGTCGATGATCAGGCCGAGTCGGGCGGAGAAGTGGAGCCCAGCATGAACACGAAAATTCGGGAAAGCGGTGTGGAGGCCGACGGCGTCCTCGACTCGGACGTGGTGTTGACCTTGAATTCTCGGGTCACGATGCACGCGGGAAGTGCCGAGGACAGCGGACGGATGGGAACGGGGCGGGGGGTCTCCTTGACCTCGGGAGGAACCATCGCGCTTCCGACCTTGCGTGACGAGGAGCGAGAATTGTTGTCGCTGGTGGACGGCCAGCGCTCCGTTGAGGAAGTGGTCCGCCTGTCGACGATGTCCGGCCCCGTGGTCCACAAGTATCTGCGTTCGCTGCGAGATCGCGGCATTCTGATTCAGTTGACGGGCGGCCTCACGTTCGAGCCGGAGCCGCCGCGCCCCGCGGCAGCCGAAACGGACGAGGCCCCGTTCTCAACGGACGGCCCGAGCGCTCTGACCAAGGCCATCGACGATTATTTGGAACTGGCGGCAACCACGCTGACCAGCGCGGCCCTGGCGGAGGAAGAGACCAGGCGCAACGCCACGGCCCCGGCGTTGGGAGGCGCCGCCGAGGTGGTCGGTCGGGTGGAGGCTGGCTCCGCGTGGGGGGCGCCGGCTGCTCCGGATGCGACGCGGCAAGCACTCGACCAACCGTCGACCGAGCCGCAGGCGGCGGGACCCGCGACGTCGAAGCCGAACCAGCCGGCGTTTCGACCGAACGTGACGGCCTTCTGGATACCGGCGATGACCGCCGAGCTTTTCGCGAGCCCACCGCCGGCTGCGGAGGCGACGACTTCCACGGTCGCGGACGCTGGGGCGTCCGACACTTCCCCGGCCAGCTCCTCGGGTCCCACCGTGGTCGTCAAGGGATCGCCCCCAATGCCGGATCCGCCTTTTGCATCCGGTCGCGCGTCAGTATCGGATGGGGTGCCAAGGGCCGCGGGTGGCCCCGTGCCGAGCGCGCCCGTTCCGTTTCGCGTGGGTGCCTACGAGGTCGCGACCCGCATCGCCCAAGGGGGGATGGGGTCAATCTACGTCTGCAGGCGCGCCGGAGAGAGCGGATTTCAGCGCTTGTTCACGCTGAAAGTGGTCCGCCAGTATTCCGCGCAACGGGAAGAGGCGGTTCGATCTTTCAAGCGCGAGGCGCACGTCGGCTCCCTCCTCGGCCATCCGAACCTCCAGACCGTTCTCGACGTGGGCTCGTACAAGGACCAGCCGTTTCTGATCCTGGACTATGTCGAGGGGACGAGCCTGTCGGATCTCGTTTCCGATGACCGGCGTGCTCCCTTTCGCGTGGTCGTTTCGATTCTGCTGGATGTGCTGCGCGGCCTGGAACGTGCGCATACGCTCGCGGATGGCAACGGGACTCCGCTCGGATTGGTGCATGGCGACGTGTCTCCCCAAAATGTCTTGGTCGGCGTTGACGGCGTGGCTCGTCTGACCGACTTCGGCAGCGCCAGCTTTACTGGAGAGGGCCAGGCCGTCGATCCAAAGCGGGTCGTGACTGGAAAGCCGGCCTATATGTCGCCCGAACAACTGCGAGCCGAGCCACTCGATGCCCGAACCGATGTGTTCTCGACCGGGGTCCTGATGTGGAACGCGCTGACCGGTCAGAAGCTGTTCGCCGGGGAGAGCTACGACGAAACCATCATCAAGGTTTTGAAGAAGAAGATTCCACCTCCAAGCGCCTTCGGGGCTTCGGCATCCCTTGACGAGATCTGCCTCAAGGCCCTCTCTCGCTCGAAGGAGGGCCGCTATGCCACGGCGGACGAGATGGCGCGAGATCTGTTTCGCGTCGCGTCCAACGAAGACTTGCTCGCCTCCACCACGGAGGTGGGCCAGTGGGTCCGGCGAGAGTCGGGCGATACCCTTGTTGAGCTGCGCAGACGGATTCAGCTGATGTTTCCCGGCCAAAAGGCTCCCTCTGGGCACGTCAGCACACCGATGTCATCGGGTCGGGTCAACACACCGATGTCACCAGGACGGGTCAACACGCCCATGTCACCAGGACGCGTCAACACGCCCATGTCGCCGGGTCGAGTCAACACGCCCATGTCGTCAGGTCGCGTCAACACGCCCTTCGGATCGCGGCCCGCGGCGGCCACCGCTGTCCTTGACTCCTACAAGAACTCGCCGACCCCCAAGCTCGGCGCAAATCGAGCGCTACCTTCACGCACGATTTTCTTGACGGCAGGGCCTCGGAGAAAGAACTTCTGGCGGACTTGGAACGTGGTCATTGTCTCGGCCCTTTTGGCTCTACCCGTGACCCTCACGATCGGATACTTTGTTTCCAATTTGTTGCTCTCCCGACCGCAGTCGGTACCGGCGCGTCCTTCCAACTTTCCCGACGCCGCTTCGCCTCATTAGGTCGTCACCGGTTAGACGCCGCGTCGCTCCTTCGGTCGCGGGGTGGACGCAACCGACCGAGAAAGCCGTCCGAATCAAGTCGTCACCGAACAGTTTGCGATTGTGACTGCCTAAGCCCTTTACTTTTGGCTCAAGCCGATGTAATCCATGGCACATAATTACGTGTAATCCGGAACCATAAACACATGCTTAATAGGGCGGGCGGAATATGAGCCGAAATCCTTCGAGAGGTTTCCTGCGGGGAAACGAGGAGCTGCTGAGCGCCTTCCAGCGGCTCGCCGATCTCCTGTCAATCGCGGTCGCGCATTACATCGCGTGCGTGTTCTATCGGGACCAGTGGCGCGCGCCCATGACGGCCGCCACGGCAATCGCGCTGGTTGCCTTCAACCTTCTGGCGGAATGGCGGGGCCTTTACCGCCCGTGGCGGTCCGAACGCATCGCTCGGGAACTGGAGGCGGCGTTTACGACTTGGCTCGCCGTTCCGATCATGTTGTTCGCGCTGGGGTTCATCACCAAGACCAGCGCCAGTTTTTCCCGCGCCGTTTCCGTGGGGTGGTTCTTGTCGACGCCGATTCTGCTCGGCGCATGGCGCATGGGCGCCCGCGTCCTATTGCGATACCTTCGCAGCAAGGGTCGCAATACACGCTCAGTGGCCATCCTCGGGGCGACGAAGATCAGCGAAAGGCTGTGCGATAGCATCGTGGACCGGCCGTGGCTTGGTATGCGGCTGGCGGGGCTGTACGACGATCGTTCACCCAGGCGACGGCGTCGTTTTTCACGACAGCATTGTCAGTTCGTCGGCACGTCCGATCAACTGGTCGAGGACGCGCGGGCTGGCAAGCTGGACATCATCTATATCGGCTTGCCCTTGCGGGCCGAGGGGCGTATCGGGGAAGTCTTGAAGGCGCTTGCCGACACCACCGCCACCGTCTATCTGGCCGCGGACTTCTTCACCTACGATCTGATGCACGGGCGGTGGCATCAGGTGGCCAACATTCCCGTGGTCAGCATCTACGATTCGCCGTTTCACGGCGTCGCCGGGTGGCTGAAGCGTGCGGAGGATTTGGTCCTCGGCACGATTATCCTCGCGCTAATCGCTCTTCCGATGATCGCGGTGGCTATCGCGGTCAAGATGACGTCCCCCGGTCCGGTGTTCTTCAGACAGCGTCGCTTCGGGCTAAACGCCAAGGAAATTAGGGTCTTGAAGTTTAGGACGCTGACGGTCTGCGAGGACGGCACCGAGATCGAACAGGTTAAGCGGGGTGACAAGAGACTGACGCCCATCGGAGGCTTCCTGCGCAGGACGTCACTCGACGAGCTTCCGCAGTTCCTTCAGGTACTCACGGGCAAGATGTCGATCGTCGGTCCGCGACCGCACGCCGTCGCCCACAACCAAGCCTACCGGTCTCTGATTCAGGGTTACATGCTGCGCCACAAGGTGAAACCCGGCATCACGGGCTGGGCGCAGGTCAATGGGCTGCGCGGCGAAACGGACACGCTGGAGAAGATGGAGCAGCGTGTCCGCTACGACCTCGACTACATCACCGGGTGGTACCTGGCCCTCGACTTGAAGATCATCTTCATGACCATGCTCGGTTCCAAGAAGAACCAGGGCGCTTACTGATCGCGTGACTCCGCGCTGGAAAAAAGCATGCGATCGAGGTCGTGACGTTCGGCCCGCTCCCCAGTTGATTGACCGGTCCCGCAGGCTCTTGGCGTAGGGGTGGACGATCACCACCAAGGGAAAGCACGTTGCGACGCAGCATGCCCATGGTAACCTCGGGCCAATCTACGAATGAGTGATCTGGACGGCGATCTCGATGAAGCTGTGCTCGGTGGCGAGGCACACGCGTTCTTGATCGCCGTGAGCGGGGATCAGCCGGGCAAGGTCTATCCGCTTGAGCGCAATACCACCGTCATCGGGCGCAACGACGATGCGGATGTACACGTCGGCGATCCATCGGTGTCTGGAAGCCACGCACGGATCATCAACGGCAGCCACGGATTCGAGATCGAGGACCTCAATTCGACGAACGGCACCTTTGTCGGTGGTGACCGGGTCAAGAGCGCCAGGCTCAAGCATGGCGATCTCGTGCTGGTGGGGACAATTGAGTTCAAGTTCGTAATGGGTAGTCGGTCCGACGCCACAGTCGCTCTGATTTCTCCGCAAAAGTGGTCGTCCCGCGCGACCGGCGGGGGCGCGATGATGCGGTTTCCGCAGCCCCCACCGCGCCTGTCGTCCACGCAGTTCCAACCATCCGTTAACACCGATGAAGAGGAGAGCGCGTCGTTCGCCGAGGTGGTTTATGGGATCGTGGCGATCTATCGGTTCATGGGACACCACTTCCGGCTGATCGCCGCGTTGTTGGCCACCGGAGCCGGCGTCGGATTGGCGTCGATCTTAGTGTTTCCTCCGGCCCGCGCCGCGTTTTGCGAGGTGAAGCTGCAGCCGCAGATGAAATCCAACCCCGTCGAGCCGGAAAGAGTCACCGACGATTCGTTGCAGTTCTTCAGGGGTGCCGAGCACGCGTTCACACATCCGGAGCTGGTCCGATCGACCCTGTTGACTCTCGATGGCGTGGACCCGGATGAGGTGCGGATCGCTTCCATAACGAGCCGCCTGAAGTTCGACCCACTCGATGAGCACACGTACCGCGCCACATACCACGATGGTTGGTTTGATCGCGGGCGACCGGCGCCAGACGTATTTCTGGATGCTCACCTGCGCAACTATTTGCAGTCCGAGATCAAGAAGGCTTTACGCGTCTTCAGCGCCGAGGCCGAATTCCTGCGGAATCAGTTGAAGTCGGTGGAGAAAGATCTCGCGCAGATCGCCGCTGACCGATCGCGTTTTCGCCAGGCCAACGCCGATCGATTGCCCGAGGAGTCCCTGCAGACGCATTCGAGCCGGTTTCAGCTAGAGAGTCGCCGCGCGGAGCTAATGGCACAGGTCAGGCGTCTTCAGGGTGATCTGGCGGCCGAGCGGCGCCAATTGGCGACGGAATCTCCGCTCGCCCAGTCACGGCGTCAATCGTCCCAGGTCTATCGGGACTCGCTGGCCGCCATCAACAGGAAGCTTAGCGAGGCTTACGCCTCTGGCTTGGCGGACGGACATCCGGAGGTGCGGCAGCTCAAGGACGAAAAGAACCGTATCGAGAAACTGATCAACGATGAGATGCACGCGGAAACCACCCAGGTGGATCGGGAATCGAATGCCGGTCTGGTAACTATTGAGAATCGCGTCCAGACGCTGCAGGCTCAACTGAACGCCGCTCGCAGCGACTTGGACGACACGGAAAAAAGCCTGAGCCAAGTTCGTAAGGTGGTGGGGGATTTGCCCCGGGTCGAGGAGCGCGTGCAAGAAATGAATCACACGCAGGAAGCCACCAATCGCTTGCACAGTCAGCTTTTCGAGAGGTTGAAGAAAGCGGAATTGCAGCTGAGCATCGAGCGAGTCTCGGCCGAATCTCGCTATGACATCATCACGTCGCCTCGTTTGGAGAAGTCCAAGACTCTGAAGATATTGGCGTTGCGATCCTTGCTGGGACTGTTTGTCGGCCTGGTAGCGGCCGCCATCGCAATAGCGTTTCGCGAGGGGCGCCGGATCGTCAGCAGTCCATCGACGTCGCTCGGCTATCGTGGACCTCCGCATGCACGCTAGTCACGCAGCACCAGCTGAAAGATGGGGGCATCCGATGAATAGCGAACGTTTGGTCCGGCGCCGGTCGGTTCGGCTTGGTGCGTTGGGAATTGCCACCTTGCTGATGCTGGCCGTGGCGGGGTGCGCGACGGAGCGTCCCTTCATTTGGGCGCGGGACCTGCCCGCCGTCGCGGCGGAACCCGAAGCGGTGATTCATGCGCGCGACACGATTGTGGTTCAGGTTCAGGACCAGGCGCCCCTGTCGGGTGAATTCGTGCTTCGCGAGGACGGCGGTTACCTGCACCCGACGTTGGGGAACATCTTCGTGGAGGGAAAGACCCCAACGCAAGTCGCCGAGTTTTTACAGATTCGACTGACCAACGTCGTCATCAATCCGCGGGTCATGGTCTCCGTTGCCCGCAAGGCCCCGGCGCGCGTGAACGTGGTCGGCGAGGTCAAGGCGCCGGGCCCTTACGAGCTGACGCGGGATCGAAGCGTGACGGCCGCCTTGGCCGCGGCGGGGTGGCTGACGGTCTTCGCGTCGAGTGACCGTATCTTCGTCGTTCGAGTGGGCGAAAGAGATCTGCGCATCCGCTTCAAGGCCCAGGAATTGACCGGGCCAGAGCCGCGGATTGCCCCGTTTCGCTTGCGCGACGGGGACGTCGTCGTCGCCGAATAAGGAACATGCTGGGGCTTGTGCCGCTGGCGGGACTGCTCTTCCTGTCGGGCGAGTTCGGTGCGTTTGCCGGCCTCTCCGCCGAAGGCCGCGTCGGGCAGGCGCCGTTTCAGCGAAATCAGGTGCCGCCCACCAATTTGCCGCCGGGCCAGGAGTTCCATCTGGACACGGATCCCCACTGGACCGTAGTGGGGGTGCTGGCACCGATGGGCGAGCTCCAGGACCAGAACCCGGCTCGACAGGTTCTTCTGGATTACAGCCCGCGGCTGTTGTGGCGGCGGCCGAATGCGTTCGGCGCCAGCAAGACGCTGGTCTTGCACACAGCGACCTTGTCCGTCACCCTCGACGCCACGCCGAACCTGCGCTTCATCGAACGTGCCGCCGCCTCATACGGAGAGGCCGACTATCAGTCGCTGACGCAGATCATACCGAACACGGTATTGCCTCCGGTGCTGAAGATCTTCGCCGTCTCGGCGGGGACGGGACTGCGCTGGGACGCGGATCGCGTTTGGCGATACGAGACCATGCTCGACGTGGAACGGCGCAAGACGCTGGGAAACACGATGATGGCCGAGATGCAGAATCCTTTCGGATCGTTCAGCCAGACGAACGTTCGGCTCGATGCCTCCGGAATCGCGCGCGTGTCGCGCCGCGATTCTTTGTTGCTCACCCTCGGCTTGTCGGATCGGACTCTCGATCACGGCATCGAGGTCCTCGCCGTGACGCCGCAAGTGGGCTGGCGGACGCGGCTGGCCCGGAGCACGGAGCTGCGCTTGTCGGGCGGCTTTAGCTATGCGGAGGATCGCGGCAGGACGCCGGTGGTACTTCCGGGCGGAGCGGCGACGGGAACAACACCGCAAGGGGGATCTCTCGTGAGGCCAGTCGGCAGCGTGGAGTTAAATGGGCTGTTCCTGACACGCCGGGGTGTCTCCTGGCGCGGAATGACGAGCGCTGCGCTCGATTACTACGTGGATCCGTTCCTGCGAGTCGCGGGTCCCCGCGGCATCGGGGTCGTCCGTACGCAGGTGCTGTTGGAGCCGGATTGGACGATCGGTTTGGAAGGAACCTTCGCCACCAGCTTGAGAAAGTCACCCATCGTTGGCCCCGCCGCCAATTCAGACGAGACCCTGGTCGACGTCGCTTTGCCGGTTCGGCATCTCGTTTCCCACAGTCTTATTGTCGAAACGGGGCTGCGTTGTTCCGCCCTCGCGCCTCGTGTGCGGGCCGACAAGGTCACGTTTCATCAACGCCAGACCTGGTTTTATGTTTCCCTGACGGCGACCACCCGGCCGGTGGAACGCTGGCAGGCGCCGGTGGAGATGTCGACGGACGCGCGGGACGAGGGCGTTTTCGCTCGAGTGGAGACGAGCGACGCCAGGCCGGAGCCCGTGGAGACCACCCAGCCGACCGGGACGGTCAATCCGTCGCCGGCGAGCGAGACGCCGCAGTAGACGTGGTTCGATCGAGCAGAGCACCACCCTCAGAATCGCAACGCGATCGCGAGCTGAAAGATCATCGCCAGCTTGCGATCGGCGTTGGGCGCCACGGTCGAGTCGAGGTGATAGAAGAGGCCCTCCCATTTCACGGCGGCTTCGATTTCTCTGAAGAAGCTGGTCGTTCCCGTTTCGGGGATCCGCAGATAAGAGAATTTCCCACCGAACAGCAGGTTCTCCATGGGCGTCAGCTCGCGGTCCCCGGTCCAGTACTGGCTGTTTGGTCCCAAAAAACGATAGCCGTGGGCGTCGCGATAGAAGGTCGCGCCTCGTTGCGCGTGTACGCGGCCACGAACCGACAACAACAGAAACTTTGCGAGGTATTGGTTGAGCAAGACTTCGCCGGTTACGGCCTCCACCGCCCAGGTGTCCCGATAGACACGAACCATGGTCTGCAGGGCCGTGCGGGTTCGTGGAAAGGCATAGGCCGCGCGCCCAAACAGAGCGTAGCGCTGGCGCAGAGTCGGCAAGCTTTCTTGCGGCGCGCGCGCCGCGCTGCCGAGCTCCACCTGCCGGTATGGGTTCGCCTGAAAGCCGTCCAGGATCTGCGCCGTCGCGCCGCCCTGAAGCAGCAATCGCGGGGTGGCCGCCCAGGTGACGGACGGCTCCAGGGAATCGATATTCAGTCGGTGGGTGACCGTCCGCTGGCCGATTGGGCCGTCGACAATCTTGAAGCAATTTTGCGATGAGGCCAGTGCCAGGCGATTGAGTGGGTTTCCGGCGGCGGCCTGATTGTCCTGATCGCAGACATCGTCGAAGTTGTGCGTGTACGCGAAACCGAGCGTGATCTGATGGTCCAATATGTCGCTGCGGGTGTTTACGCTGAGGGCGCTCGATTTGTAGTCGCTCTCCCAGCCGTAGCTATAGCCGGCGGTCACGTCGGCGGTGGGACGGGTGTAGGTCAGCGCGCCCTTGAACTGGTGTCGCGTATCGGAGAACCGCGTCGCTGTCGAGACGGCGTCCACGCTGAACACCTTGGGCGTCGCACCGCTGACGACATCAAGCGCGTACCCCCCCGCGATGCTCAGGCCTGACCCGAACGTGGCGCTGATGTCGGTCTGCGGATGGAGCACGGTCAGATTGCAGTTGCCCTTGTCGGCGCAGATTCCGCTCCGGGAGTTGGACGCCTCCGTGAACACGGTGATTCGTTGCGCGGCCTCCATCTCGACTGCGCGCGCGGATCCCCAACCCGCCGACGCGATTGCCACGGTCAGGGCGACCAAGCCGGCGCGCGTCCTCAGTTGCAACCGCACCCTCCGCCTGAAGTCCCGGTTCCTCCGATGGCCCCTTCCCGATTGGACAGGACGTGCTCGTCGGCGGCCTTTTCTTGAGCGTCCCCGTCCAGCTTCATGATTCGGTCGGCCAGCAACTCGCGCTGGTGGGGTTTCACGCCCAGGTGCCCGCAGCCCACGCTGCTCAGCGTTGCGACGACCAGAAGGAGCATCCACGCGGAGGTGCGCGACGGAGAACGCCCCCGCGAGTCAAAAAACAATGCTGAGCGCACCGGTGAACTCCCTGATTCGTTGGGTGTGGTTGGGATCAAAGACGACGTAGTGGCGGGCGTCCCCGCGCAACGTGACGCGTTTTTTGAGCGCGATTAGCAGTCCGCCGCCCACGTTAACCATGGCGTAGGTCGTATGGGGAATCGCGAATTGATCGGCCTTGGGCCGGCCCCAGGCACCGCCGCCGGCCGCCGACAGAAACGGCGTGACGGGCGAGGTTGGGAACATGAAGACGTTGGGCCCAGCCCCGAAATAGACGACGTCCACCTGGTTTCCAACTGTTTCGCCCAGAAAGCCCTCGATCGAGATGTGTGGCTCGAACAGGATGGCGGGCCTGAAAATGAACGCGGAATCCCCCCCCAGAATCCCGGCCGAGAACGACAGGCCGAATCGCCCCTCGAGCAGCGGCGATGGCGAGAACACCGCATTCGAGATACGGCCCCACAGTGAGGGCCCGCGGTGCGCTTCCGCAGTGTCGACGTCGAGGGGGAACACCTGATCGCCGAGCACCCAGCCCGACGTGCCGTCGGGCAATCGCACGCGAAACCAGTGGGCACGCGTCGCGCGCTCGATGACCGGAAACACCTCGCCTCGGGTGGCCACGTAGACGGTTCGAAAGGAAAATCCCGGCCCGGTGTGGACGCTGGCTTCTTCGGATAACACACGTACGAGGGCGTCTTCATCCGCATGGGCGATTTGCATAGGCCCGCCCAGAAGAACAGCCAGTTCCACCAGAAGGGCCGCCGAAAATCGCGCCGAGCGGCTCATGGCGATGCCGCCACCCAGGCTTCGAGGAGCAACCCCTCTGGGCCGTCGGGTTCGATCAGTTTTCCGCCGCCATGGGTGCGCAAACCCGAGGGGCGGGTGAACAGTTCGCTCCCGCGCGCGTTCGAGCAAGTCAACTGCTCCGTCACCGACCGGTAGCTGATATCCCAATCCGATTGGGCCATGAAGGGGAACGACGGCGAGGAAGTCGGCATCACCACATGCAACCGCAGGCCGCTGTTGGCGTTGTGGCAATTGGCGTCCCCGCAGGTCTTCCCAGCGTAGTCTTTACCCAGAAATTCCGGCCAAACGCGGTCGACGAAGAACATCTGGCTTGGGTGACACATGTTCACGTCCGCCGGCGGATCCTCCAGATGCACGGTGCTGCACGAGCCGCCGCACCCAAGGACGAGCGCCGCCCAGAACGGAGACACGCGCGGTCTCAAAACGAGTACCTCATCGATGCCACGGTGATGAGCGCGTAACTGCGCGCGAGTGACGGCATCTGGAAGAAACTCGCGTGAACGCCGAACGCGAAATGGCGCGACAGCGTGTGATAGTCGGCGGCCAGGCCGCCTCCGAATGCCAGTGATGTACGCTTTTCGTTCAGGCCGGCGGTGGCCAGGACGTTGGTCGACGTGCGGAGGATGCCGGCGCCGCCGTCCGCGGAAATCGCCAGGTACCGGTAACGGAAGGACAGCTTGATGGCTCCCGATAGCTGATAGAGCTGCAGCAACTCGCCGTCCTGTGGCGCGCTCGAAAATTCGGTGATGTGTGTAGACCCCAGCGCGCGGCCTTCCACGGCCAACCAGCGCGTGAGATCGTAACCCACGGCCAGCCCCAGCCCCCAACCGGGGTGGAGGTGCGGACCGGCGGGACCGAGGATCTTGACCGCGCCCAGCTCGCCCTGGGTGTAAAGGCCATAGGCGAATTTGCTCGGGTCCGGGAAAAGCTCGGGTTTCGGGGCCTCGGTGACCTGCGCGACGGCGGGCATCGGCCACGCCAACGCACCGACGGTCAACGCGATTGACGCGACGACAAGCGGTGAGCAGCCGACGGTTGCCAATCAGCGCGACCTAGGGCGGCGGCGCCGCCGCAAGGGGCTTGGGAAGGCTCCCTGCGAGACCTCCACGGAGTAGCTCGACGGGAAGGCCGGTCCAGCAAAGCTGGACCTCCCCGTGCTTGGATTGGCACGTCGATCGCCTGAGATGACTTGCCTCATTCGTCAACGTTTCGATTGGGCAGGGACCTAGGGCCGCGGCGGGAGGACGGGCGTGAACGTGGTGACGTTCGGCATGAACTCATCGTCGCCATTGTCCCACAATCGCTGGTTGTCGTCGCGGACACGCACGATAAATTGCAACGTCATGGGCTGGGTGGCACTGAAGCGTGGGGTGATTTCCCATAGGGCCGGCAGGATCCATTGTTGCGGCGGGCTCTGCCGGTTCGGAACCATGTCCAGGCCGACTGGGTTGACCTCTGAGCGGTTGATCAACACCGCCACGAACGGCGCCATGAAACGTCCCATCGCGTCCAGATCCAGGGAGCCTTCGTGAAAATCGTCCTCTCGAGTGGTGCCCTGAAACACTTGGCCCGGCGCCAAGATTGGGTGACTGGAGGTCGCGATCAATCCGACGGGAGGTGGGTCCTGTCGGGCGGTCATGAACACCGCCGCGATGGCCTGATAGTCAAAACGCGTGAACTCGGTCGCGCCGTCGACGAACAGGGAGAACGTTCCTGGATCACCACCCATGTTCGTGACTGTGTAGCGGATTTCGAGATGGACGCGATCCTCGCGTAACCACGGGACCGGGTAACCGAGTTGGGCGGTGAGCTTGTCCACCTCCGCCTGCTCGGCCGCCGTCGGGACGCGAAACTTGAGCGCGAGAGTCTCCTGAACCTCGGTCGCGGTCCCGTCGGTTTGTAGGATGGTTTCGGCGGGAAAGTAGTGGGGATCATTCGGATGGCAGCCCGTCGTGGGCAACCCGATGGCCGCCAGGATCGTCGCCCCTATGGCGCGACGCACGTCAGCCGTGCCCAGCCGCCGGTGCCGGGAGCGTTGGAGTCGCACGCCAGGTCGCCCGCTCGTCACGCGCCTCCCTTGAACACGAACGGGAACTTCTGAACCACGGTGCGGCCGTCGGACTTGGGAAAGACCCACTGTTTCACCTGACGGGCGATGCAACCTTCGACGGCGCCGTCCTCCATGGTGGTTATGGCGATCTTGGATTTCTCGACCGAGCCATCCGGAACGATTATCCAGTAGACCTCGATCTTGCCAACCAACGTCGGCTTCCTTTGCAGCTCTTTTTCGTAGCAGAACTTGATCGCGTTCTGGTGAGCGCGCACGACGCGTTCCACCTGTTCCCGTGTGAGGCCCCCGCCCTCGTCGACGTTGCCGGCCGCGATGTCCAACCTGACCTCGCGTTCCTTGCGGCTGACCAGTGTCGGGCCACGACCGCGGCCGCGCGACGTCCGGCCTCCCGTGTCGACGTCACCCGCGCCGTACAGGTGGCCAAGGCCGGTCCCGCCGCCGCCCAGGCCCGCGCCCGTCGTGGATAGTCCACCCGATCCTCGCCCCGCCACGACCGGCGCGCCCTGCATGCCGGCGATGGCTTGTTCGACGTCGCGCTCCTCGGCGAAAAGCTTGGCCAGCCCGGACCCTTGGGGGCGCTCTTTTCCGATCAAACCGAGCAGCCCGACCTTGGACACCTTGTCGCGCAAGATGTCCTTTTCACCCTTGGTCACGATGGTGTCCTTGGCAGGAGCGTCGTGACGACCCAGTTTGCCCCTTTCATCCTTGGCCTTTTTCATCTGACCGGACTCTTCCTTGGTCTTCTCGTCGTCCTTCTTCGCGCTCGGGGGCGGAGGCAGCGGTGGCGGCGCGGGAGGCAAGATCTTGGCGACGCGTTCGGCGGTCAGGACCATCCTGGGCGGGTCGTCCTCGGGGGCGAAAACCAAGACGGCGGCGACGAAGATCCCGAGGACCGCCGTGGTGAGCGCCGTCGTACGCGCGAAGAACGGCTCCGTGCGCGACACCTTTGGACGCGGAATTACGGCCGGCGGTTCGACGTAACGGATCTCGATTCGCAACCCTTCGGCGTCCGCCAGGGTCAGGCGGGCTTTGTCGCCGGGTTCGAGATCGATCTCGCGAATGCTCGGGTCGCGCTTGGACGGAATACCGGCCGCCAGCGCGTCGGCAACGTCGCGCTTTTCGCCCTTGACGGTGAGCTCACCACCGAACGCGGTGGTCAGTCGCAGCCGATAGTGCCCGCGCGGTTTCGCGGGAACCAACACGGCGAACCGGTCCTTGGTGCCGGGAACCGGTGGCGTGACCAAGGTGGCGCGCGGCGTGGGACCGATCGTCACCGATTGCCTGGGACCGCATAGCCGGTACGTCAGGATTTTGCCCTGCCAAACCAGCGCGACCTGTAACATTGATGTAGGAGTCATAACGACAGACGCTTCGCTCTAGAGATTTGGATCCTCGGCAGTTTTGGCGAGCTCCTTCATGAAAGAACGGTGATCCGGGGCCGACATGTCCAATTCCAGCTTCACCCGGTTCAGGAAGTAGAGGAGTTGCGGCGTCTTCAATTTGCCTTCGACGTCCATGGCACCGAAGGAATAGACCTTGGTTTTTGCGGGTTTTGTCGTGGTTGAACCGACCGCCGAATCCGGGGCCGCCGGCAACGCGCCGTCCGCGCTGTCACCAGGCATGGCCGACACCGGCGGCGGCGGCGTGGCCGCGCTGCTAGCGTGCTTCGAGGTGGGTGGCCGGGAGCGGGTTGACGAAGGTGGTGGCAGTGGTTGGTTCACTCGCTTTTCGGCCGCGACCCGGACGGGGGAAGGTTTCGCGCGCCTGGCGCCGGCGACGCGAGGTCCTTGCGCGGTCACGAGCGCGATCGCCAAGGCGAGGAGACCACCGGACAGTGTCATTTCCGTTTGCCCTCGGACTTCCCGGCGCTTTTCTGGCTCGCGATAAGATCCTGGATGCGCTGGGTGGCGTCCTTGCGCCGGGGATCGTCGTCGTCGGCGCTGGCCAAGAACTGCGCGAAGGACTCCTGCGCCTTAGTCGGGTCCTTGTCAAACTCCATGTAGAGGATTCCGAGGTCGTAAAGGGCGGGCGCGTGCTCCGGCTCGATCTCCAGAGCTTTTTCGTAGGCGCGACGCGATTCATCCAACTTGCCGTCGCCACGCGCCGCCACGCCCAACGCGACGTACGCGTCGGCGTCTCCCGGACTCGCGTCCACGGCTCGCTGCAATTCCGACCGTGCGTGTTTGTAGTCGCCGCAATCCATGAAGATGATCGCCTTATTGAGGCGCGCCTCGACATATTTGGGATCGATCTCGGATGACTTTTGAAAATTCAAAAAGGCCTCTTGATCGCGCCCGCGCGCAAATGCCACCAGACCCAGATTGTTCCAAACGAAGGCACTCTGCCCATCGAGAGCCAGCGCCTTGTGCAACGCGGTCTCGGCCAGGTCCAGCTTGTTCATTTTATAGTAAATCAGTCCAAGCGAGTTGTACGCCAAAACGGTTTGCGAAACGTTTTCTCCGGCCTGTCCCAGGGCAATCTTGGTTTCACGCAGGGCATCTTCCAGATCACCTCCGTCGCGCAACACCTGGATGTAACGGTTGCGCAACTCCATATCTTGAGGCTCGGCCGCCAACCGATCGCCGTACAGCTTCGCGGCCTTCTTGGAGTACCCCGCGCGGCGCCAAGTCTCGGCGAGCGCCAGCGCGGTTTCGCGCGACCCGGGTTGGATGTCGAGCGCCTTTCGGAACGAGGCCGCCGCGCGGGCGAAGTTGCCTCGGGTCGCGTCCAACCAGCCCAGGTTGTGCCACGCTTCGAAGAACTTGGGATCGAGCTCGGTCGCCTTGACCAAGTGTGCGCGCGCGTCGGCATGTTGCTGCTTGCCAAGCTTCAGCGAGCGCAGCGCCGCTTCGAATTCGCTCCTTGCCTCGGGACGAACCTGGGGCAACACGGCGGCGACGATGGGCTTGGGCGTCGATCCTGGCGCAGCCGCCCGGTGCCCACACGCCATGGCCATCGGCAAACACAGCACCCAGGGCAACCAGGGAAGCCGCGCCGGCGTTGCCGGAACTCTATCGGTCACGGCGAACCTCTTCCAGCCTGCCGATGCGCAACGGCGGCTCGCCCGCGCGCAGTCCGGCGCGTGCTTCCAGTTCCTTGGGATAGCTGCCTTCGTCGAGGCGGCCAAGGGCGCGACGGATCTCTTGCGTGTGCTTGTTGTAGACGCCGATGTCGAGCGCCTTGCCGTAGCCCGACTTGTAGGCATCGATGGCCTTGTCCTCGATCACGACGGTCAGTTTCTCCAGCTCGTCGCGGTACACTTGCTTCTCCTCGGCGCTGAGATCCTTGGGTACGGGCGCCTGGCGCATGGCTCCGGCAAACGCTTCGTAACCTTGGCCGATCCGAAGCAGCGCGGCCGTGGCCCACTCGGGCGACTGGTAGGTCACCGCGTCGAGGTAGATTTGCTTGGCCTGCTCCAAGAGCTTCGCCTTTTCATCGAGGACCCGCGCCAGTTGCTTGGGCTTGCCCGCGATTTTGATCTTGTCGTACTCGCGAAACACGAGCTCGCCCTGCAGATACCGGGCTTCGGCCGCCCAGTAGCGGGTGTCCCCATCGGCGCTCTTGCGACCGCGACCCCCGGAAAGCGCTCGGGCGAGTGCCTCCTTTGCCTTGCCGTCGTTGCCGGCTTTCAGGTACGCGTCACCGGCGCGCGCCAGTGCTTCGACATTGCGGCCGTCGCCAGGGTGGGCGCGGGCGTACTCGTCGAAACTTTGCGCGGCGCTCTTCCAATCCTGTTGACGTTCGCGGACGACCGCGACTTGAAACGCCAGCTCCTTGGCATCGCCGTGGTCTTTGTAGCGCCGCGCGTAGTCTGCAAAGTGCTGGATGGCCTTCTCGTTCTCGCCCAGTGTTTGTCGCAGGATGCCGGCGTTTCGCAGCGCCTCGGCCGCGTGCTTGGATTGGGGAAAACGCGCGACGACTTGCTCATACAGCAGCGCCGCTCGATCATAAGAGGCGATACTTTCCTCGATGTGCCCGGCCGTGAACAGAGCGTCCGGTGCCTCGGCAGCTTGGGGATACCTCTCGGCCAGCTCCTTGTATGCGGCGACCGCCTCTTCCGGCTTCTTGCCGCGCTCGAGAATGGTCGCTGCATTGTGTAACGCTTGCGGGGCCCTTGGGTCCCTCGGATATTCGCGGGGGACACGCATGAAGAACCCCGCCGCCTCGACGAATTTGCCGTCGGCCGCGTATTTTTCACCTGATTTCATCACCGCCACGACGATCATGCGGTCCAGGCGTTCCTGCTCCGACGGGGCCGCGAAGGCTTTCGTCTTCTTTAATCGTCGTGCCCAGTTTTCGATGTTTTCATAGTCCTTGCCCTTGGCGAGGGACTCCAGGATGCGATCCCCCGCCGCGCCCGCGTTGGGATCGTCGGGGTGGCCCTCGACAATGAGGCCGAATCGCTTGACGGCCTCGTCATAGTCGCCGTAGTCGAAGAAGAACTGACCGTTCTTGAAAATGACCGTGACGATTTCTTTATCGGCGGGAAATAGCGTCGCGTAGAGGTCGGCGGCCTCCGCGAATTTGCGGTCCGATTCACTGATCTCGCGTTTGCCACCGGCCGGTTTACGCAATTTTTCGAACGCGGTCATCGCCTGCAGCAAGGCGTCCTTGTGATACTGGCCGGGCGGCTTGCTCTTGCCGACGATCAGATATTCATTCCCCGCGTCGGCCATACGGCCCAACTTGAAATAAAGGATGTCCGCCCGCAGGTACCGGAGCTCGACCGTGTCGTGTGCGTCGGGGAAGGTCGCAAGATAAAAGTCGTAGGCTTCGGCGGCGCGCGTGTAGCGGCCCTTGTCGAGCACTTTGTTCAGCTTCTCGCTGGCCTGTGCTTCGGCGTGAAGGGTCCTCGCCAGCAGGCGAATCTGCTCTTCCGCGATCTGGCGCGCGTGAGCCAACGCCTTGGGGCGATCTTTGTTGGCGACCGCCCAAGCACCGCGCGGTCCGTAGTCCGTGGCGAGCTTTCGCATTTCCGTTACCGCGGCGGCGTCATCACCGAGAAGTTGATGGCACTCGACCACGTGCCTCTGGTGGTCGGGCGCCTCGACACCGTTCGGATCCAGGGTGATGAGCAAGTGATAGGCCTCGGCCGCCCGTTCGTATCGCGTTTGGTCGAATACCGTCTGGGCCAGCCTGGCCAAGATCTTCTGCGAGTATTCCTTACCGCCAATCTGCGCCAGGAATTCGAACGCGTCCTGCGCGCTCTTGGTGTCGTCCTCCGTGAAAAGCTCGACCAGGTATTCCATCGCCTGGCCTTGCAGCTCCTCGGCGCGTTTTTGCTCCGCGATGGTCTTGCCGGCCTTCTTCTTCGCCAGATCCAGGACGTCCTTGAACCGCTGCGCCGACTTGGTTGTGTCGCCAAGCTTCCAATAGCACCAGGCGGTCTTGAACAGCGCCAGCGAGAACAGCGTCGACTTCGGGTGTTCGAGGACCTTTTCGTACGCCGCCAGCGATGTCCGGTAGTCCTGCTGTTCGTAGAAGCGAAATTCCGCGACGGCCATCCACGCGTCCGCGATGAATCGGGAGCGCGGAAACCGGTCCAGGATGATTTGGAAGTACTTGACCGAATCACCGAGCCGTCCCTGGTCGCGTAGCGAAAAAGCGTACAGGTAGATGACGGTGTCGATCTTGCGAAAGCGCGGGTACTCGCGAATGAGGCGGTCATACACGTTCTGCGCTTGCGACAGATCAAGACGGGGCGCCCGCCGTGGCACGTGGGAACATGTCCCCCGATCGCGGCGGCAATCGGCGATTGCCCGTTCGTACGCGCCCATCTTGTCCAGATACGAAGCCTTCGAATCCTCCCAGTACAACTCCGCCAACTTGTACAGCGCCTCCGCCGTCTCGCGCGACTTCGGGCTCGATCGCAGGAAGTCCTCGAGCAGGCGAATGCCTTCCGCGCGCGCCCCCGCCACCTCCTTCTCCTTTGCCGCGATCGCCCTCTCCACGACGGCCGGGAGGCTTCTCTCCGGCCGCGTGTCATCCACGTCCTCGTCCTTCTTTTGTCCTTCGCCCGGGCCCCGGTTCTGGCCCTTGTTCCCTGCCTCTTGGCCCTGCTGGCCGCCCTGGCCCTGGTCCTGGCCCCGGTCCTCGCTCGGTTGGCGCACAGACCCTGCCGAAACTCCTCCTTCGACGCCGAGCCACACGAGAAGCAGCGCGGCACACGCGCCCACGCGAACCGTCGTGAGGATGGGCCGTCCGGCGGCTCCGCGGCCTCGGGCGGCCCTATCGGTAGTGGTCATACTCATCTGCCCAATACTCACCTTCGTAGGGCCAGTACTCCTCGTCGTCGCCGATCAGACCTTCGGTTTCCAAACGGCCGAGCATCTCAGTGGGGTAACGCCCCTCGGCCAGATTCGCGATCTCGATTTCCAGGCGTTTCTTCTTGCCGATGACCGCGTCGATGTGGGTCAGGCGAGCTTGGCGCAGCAGACCTTTCAATCGCTTGTCCAGATCGACAAGCGCCGCCTCAGCAATGGCACTCGTCGCGTCGACCAAGCGTGCGCGGAGTTGCCGCGTTTGCTGCGACAGGGCCTGCAGGCGCTCGGCCTCATCCGCGAATGGGCCTTGAAGACTGACCGGTCGGGCGGCCTGGTGGGCGGCGGCCAGCAGATCGGCGGCCTGGTCATGCAGGTCGGGTTCGCTCCGGCTTTCGGCCGCCAACGCTTGGGCATCCGCCAGCAACTGGGCCGCTTCCGTCGCCTGGGCCCCGCGGGCGGTGGCTCCGCGATTTCCTGAGCGGGCGGCCGTCAGCTCGTCCCAAACGGCGATTTCCTGCGGTAGCAAGCCAGCCTCTCGATCCAACGACGTGAGGTAGGCGAAGTAACGATAGAACCGTGCGTCCAGCTTCAGGAGCTCGACGATGGGATCGCGGGCGCGGCCGATCTGTTGCCGTCCGAGGAGGCGCCGATAGAGCGCGCGGCGGCGCTCCGGTTCCGCGATCAGCCGCGCCACTTCGGTTTCGATAGGGGCGTAGGTGTTCACGAACACGTCCAACGTCGAACGAACCCGATCGAATCGGCACGATTTCAAATCGATCATCGCGTGCAGGAGCAGCACGTCGGGGCCGAGGGGAGAATCGGGGAATGCGTGGTCGAACTGTTCGATGAACGCGCGCGCCGCTTCGTATTCTCCCTTTTGAAACATCGACCACGCGGCCTCGAACAGCGCGTCGGGCAGGCGTTCCGAATCCTCGGGAACACGGAAGTAGAAGTAATAGGCGTCATCATAGCGGCCCTGCTCGTGCGCGATGCGCCCCAGCGCGAGAAACGCGAGGTCCTTGATCGCCCAGTAGCGGCCGTCGACGAAAAAGGTGAAGTGATCGCTGTCAGCCTGCTCGACGATCTCACACAGGTTGCGGCGGGCGCTGGCGAAGTGGCGCGTGCGCGCATCGACGAGTCCGCGGAAATACAACGAAGACGCGAAGAACCGCGATTGACGATCAATCGCCGAGAGCTCACGCGCGGCCGCCGCAAATTGCCCCAAGTTGTACAGAGCCTTGCCTGCCAAGTACGCCCGTTCGTTCGCGCTGTCCTTGGGCAATCGAGTGGCGCCCGCCAGTTCATCCAGATGCGCCAGGATCGCGGCTTCGTCGTGCGTTTCGAGCGCGATATCCAGCATCGCCCGGTAGGCCGTGGCGAAGAACGGCGTGTTGGATCCGCGTCGAAGCACGCGGTCGAGATAGCGCTCCGCCGAGCCGTAGGCGCCTCCCTTGACCAGTGCCCGTCCCAACGTCAGCTCGGCGTTCTGGTATTCCGGGTCGTTCTTAAATCGTGCGTATGTTGACGATTCGACCAACCCAAACAGACGCGTCGTCGCCGTCTGCACGTTGCCCGTGGCGAGATCCTGCTCCGCGCCGACCAGGGCGGCGCGCAGGGAATCCAGGCTCGCGCTCTGCTGCTCGACCACACCTGCCTTTTCCAGATCTCCGAGGTACCGCGCGATGGGCTCCGCGGGCGCTGAGGCCCCTGCCGGGGCCTCAGCTTGGGCTTGCGCCAGCAAGCTCAAAAACAGGACAACGGGCGTCATTTCTCCGTCTCGATCTCCAGTTGTAGTGCGGCTTCGTAGTTGGGTGGATCGCCGTCCTCGTCGCCGGTCAGCCTGAGGTGTGTACGACCGGTCGGCGCCACGACGATCGCGAACGTGTGCTCCGACGTGTATCCGAGTGTGTCGGCGCCGGTCTTGGTGCCGCCCTTGGTTTCCGTCTTGGGGTGGATCTCCAAGCGGACCGTCAGGGCGTGAGGGCCTGGCTTCACGTTTCGTTCGGCCACTTCGATCAAGTCGTCGGTCTGCGCGCGGTCGGCCGAATCCCACAGCTCCGCTCCGTCGAGAAGGAACCGCGCCTTACGGATGACGAAGTCTGGTCCGCCTTTCCAGCGCAAACGAGCGTCCAGCTTGGAGGGATAGACACCCTCGGCGGCTTTCTGACTGCGCACCCGGGCCCTGAACAGCTCCTCGCGGATGCGATCGTATTCCGCGCGCAACTTCGCCAAATCAGGAACCATCCCCGCGCGGGAGCTGCCAGGCGGCTCCTGGTGCTCCGTCTTGTCGACTCTATCGGCCTTGCCGGCCGGTTCGGGTGGCGCCGCCGCTCGGGTTTCCGCGCGGTCCGTCGGGGATCCCACTGGGCGAGCGCCCTGGGCAGACGAAGGGGGAGAGGCGATGCCCAAGCGCTCGTCGCACAACGTGACCAGCGCAACCACGCCGACGAGGGCACGGGTCGCCCGGAGCGAGCGCAAATCCCGGCCAGTCACTATTCCCTCACCGGCAGAAAGACTCCTAGGCCAATCATGGCGGTCACGTCATTCACCCATTCCTTGCGTATGAGAAGTTGCTGTCGGTACACGTGATCGCGAAGATCGATCCGTACGGCAATCGCGCGCCCGATGAAAAACTTGAGCCCCAGGGCTACATTTCCGGCGATGTCGTTGGACAACACGGAATCGACCACGCCGGCGCCAGCGGCGGCGTACAGGTCGAAGTGCTGGATTGCGCCGCCCAGACGCAACTTGCCGTGCGCCGGATCCCACACCAGGTCGGCGTCGAAGAGCAGCGAGCGGCGATTCTTGTCTCCAAGCAGACTGAAGGCTCGTTCCAACTCGGGTCCACCCGACGAGGCGATGCGCGTCCATGCGCCCGACGCCTCGACGGCGAAGTCCTCGGTCATGTGATACGCATAGGCGCCGCCCACAATGTACGTGCCGTCGAATAGGTCCGACGCGTAATAACCTCCTTGTACGGTCAGCTCGTGTCGGTTCGTTTGCTGAAACAGGCGCTCCCGAACATCGCGTCGTTTGCGCTTGGCGAACAGGTCGGCCCTGACGTTCTCGTCGATACACGCGTCGGCGTCGGTGTTAGGCAGTTCACCGGCGCCGTCGACCTCGGCGGTGGAGGTCGACGCTCGCTCCTCGACCCGCCCGAGCTCGTGCGTACGATCGTCGTCGGTCTTGGCAGCCGCACGGTTTGACTCCCCGAATGCGATCCCAGGAGTCGTCACGGCCATCGCGCAGGTCATGATCGTCGCGAGCAACGCTCCGCGCGTGGTGCGTCCCGCGTTCCGATCGGTCATCCCGGCACCCAGGCGCAAAGGCCAAACATCGTCACCAGGTTGTGCGTCGTGCGACCACGGCTCAGGACCTCCTGCGGCACCATCAGGTCCCGCACGTCGAACCGCAACGACACATACCGCGCCAGATACAATTTGATTCCCGCGCCAACCTGGAACGTCAGACCTTGAACCGATTCGTGCGCGGTTTCGCCGGCACCGGCGACCAGTAATAGATCGGCGTGCGTGATGTGCCGTTCGCTCCAGCGCAGCTTGGCGTGGACGGGTGCCCACAGCATGGCTCCGAGCGCATTCCAGGCGACGCCGGACTGAAAGTGCCGCTCTCGATCGAACGAGTTGAAGGCTTCCTCTAGGCGGAACATCACGGGATTGCGCGTGACCAAGAATTCCAGTCCGAAATCCTCCGATAGAAAAAACGAAAGCGCTGCGCCATATAGGTATGTGGAAGACAACGCGTCGGAGGCGTAGTACCCACCGAGCGCCGCTACCTCAAGACGGCGCTTCTTTATGAAGTCCCGTTTCTGTACGCCTCGCCGCGCGCCGTCTTGCTCATTGCCGCCCTCGCCCTCGAGACACGACAATGCGTGCAACGAGCTGGCGGGATCCTCATCGTCGCCACCCTGGTCTTGTTCGCGCGCGTCATCGGCGGCGATGTCTGCGTCTTCGCTGTCGGAGAATGGTTGCTCGATGGGCTGTACAGCGAACGCCACCACGCGCGAGGCGAGCGTCAGACCCACAACAACAACGATCGTCAGACGTGGCAACGCATTACGGTAGCTCCGCTCAATCATGGTTGGCAAGGTGCGCCATCACATTTTTTCGGTGCCGGCTTGAAAACGCGTATCTTCTTCTGTTGTCCGTGATGTTGTCCTTTGATCTGTGCTTGCTGTGCTTGCCGTGCTTGGTTCGTGGCATCCAAAAGATGGGATTGCCGTGTGGGTCTTAATGGGACGAACGCATCAATGGTGTGAAGCCACCGATGTTTCCGCATGTGCGCAACCATGTGGGCCGTTGGCTTCCCGGAGCCGGGTCCGACAGGTTGGTAGGCCGGGACGGGATGTCCGCGCGCTCGAGGTTGCGGTTTTCTTCACACTGGCGTTGCAGGCCCTGGGTTCGGCCTGCGGAGGCAGCAATTCGGGAGCGTCGGTCGTGGATGCGGCAGGGGACGTTCCGAGCGGACGGCCCGACGACGGAAAGGTGATCAGCCTGAAGATGCCAGGTTGCGAGACCTCTGGCACCGTGTGCGTGGGCGTGGACGTTCACTCCTGTGTCGACCATCAGCCGGGAGTCTTGGTGGAGTCGTGCCCGGATGCCTGCAGCCTTGGGCGCTGCACGACGGCCGCGTGCGCGATGACCGAGCGCAATGACGGCGTGCGCGGATGTCGCTTCTACGGTGTTCAGATGGACAACGTCGACTACGACGACGGTCGAAGCCTGATGGTGCTCCTCAGCAACGCGGACGCCGTCCCCGTGCGGGCGAGAATCGAGGTGCGCGACAGCGACGGAGCCTGGGTGACAACACAGGCGGACGTCATCAACGTGCTCGGCGGAACACGCATTGAGATCGCACGTCCTGTCTTGGATGTCGGGGTGACCGTGGGGGGCGCTTACCGCGTCGACACGGAAGGTCCGGTGACGGCCGTTCAGATTGTGAGCGACGACGCCGATCGAAAATCACGCAGCTCCGGGGGAACCGTGTTGCGTCCCGCGCAGGCCATCGGATTTGACTACCTCGCCCTGACGTCCTCGGCCGACGGCAGCGAGGCGGTGTTGGAGACACCGGGAAGCCGTGGCGGTGCCGCGACCATCACGGTGATCGCAACGGTGGCCAATACAAACGTGCATCTGGCTTTGACGGCGCCCGCGATGGTCTCCGAGGGGGGGATCGTCGATTCGCCGCCTCTTTCCTACGATGTTCCGCCCATGCAAGAGGGCGACGTGTTGCAGATTTTTTCGACTACACCCGGCGGCGACTTGACCGGCAGCCGGGTCACGGCCGATTTTCCCATCGCGGTCTTTTCGGGAAACGTCTTCACGTCGTATGGCTACGCTTCGACTGGAGCCAACGGGGGCGATCTGGTCGTCGAGCAACTGCCCCCCACGGCCAGTTGGGGCCTGGCGTATGTCGGCGCCCGCCTTTCACCGCAGATCGGGTGTGACCCTTTTTTCGGACAGGGCGTGGGTCATTGGCGGGTGATCGCGGCCGAGGACACCGTGGTGACGATATCTCCGGCCGTGGGGGTTTCCGTCGACGGTCCCAATCTGCCCACGGATCTCAAGTTCAGCCTGGGTGCTGCGCAGTCCCAATCGTTCTGGACCCGCGGAGACATCATCTCCGTCGATGGCGTTCCCCGCTCGACCATTCCGGCGGACTTCGTCGCGACCGCCGCTCCTGGAGCCATCCTGCTGGCCCAGTGGCTCGATTGCGAACCGAGTTTGTCGTGGGGGATCGATGGGCGGCTTTCCGGTGGAGAGTTCCCCTTCACTTTGCCACCCGGCTTCGATCACGAGGTCATCGTACTCAAGGAGATCGGTCACCCCTTGAAACTTGATGGGCGGACGCTGGACGCTGCGCGATTCCGTGCCGTCTCGCCGACTTCGAAGTACGAGGCCGCCCGACTCGGGCCGATGGATCTCGGCCCCTGCGACGATGCCCTCGATAGATGCGAGCACTATCTCTCGGGCTCCGCTTTCGGAGTGACCTGGCGTGGGATGGATGTGGTTTGCAGCTACGCGGTCACGGTGCCGTCTGGAGACAGCTGCGCTCTTCCGAACGTGATCTGTCCACCCTGATCTACGACCTTCGAGAATCGTCCCGCTCTAAGCGATCCAAGATCACGCCATACGCCGTCCACCCTGCCTGCGGGATCCGGAACAGGGTGTCTCGCGCGACCGCTCATCCAGGGTGGCCAGAAAGGCTCAGCCGTTCCGCAGGGCCTGCATCTCGTCCGCCAGTTTCTGATCGCTGAATCCGTCCGGATCGTGTTTTCGACGAACGTCAAAATAAAGCAAGACGGATCCCAAGACCGGAATCGGCATGGCAAGCAACGTCAGAGCATCCTGTAACAAGCGGGAAAGAAACAGACCGGCTGGGATCACTCCGGCCAGGAACTGCGCCACGGCGGAAATCAGTCCAAAGACGATCAAGACCAGCAACATCCGCAGCCAGTCCGACTTGACCAGTTGGTAGCTGCGGCGAAGCGCGGCGGTTCCTCCGATGCCTTCGAAAAGCGCGATGGTCGGGACGAACGCGAAAAAGAACGCCAGCACCAGCCCCGGCACTATGAGAAAGAAGAAGCCCACGCCAGTCAACAGGGCGGCTGGGATTACGGCAGACAACACCGTGCCCAGGCGTTTGAACAACCAGGCCCAGATCTCGCGCCATCCGGCGTTGCCACCGGCAATTCGATCAGCGGCTGCCAACGCCAGTGCGCCGTGGGTCAACGGGACCACGATGCCATGCAGGAACAACCCCGTGACGGCCGCAGCCAAGAGTCCAAGCAAGACCACCGTGAAGCCGGCCACGACGGACGTGGTGGCGAAAGGCGCGGCGATCGGGAGGTGCGTGGCGGGGTCAACCGCCACCGCCAACGCGACGGTCGGGGCCAGGATGGCGGCACGGGCACAGGCGTGAGCCAGCGCTCCGGGGATGAACACCACCGCGGCGACCGTCAGAAACACCTTGGCGTGTTCTTTGTAAAGATCGAGCGCCCGCGCAAGCAGGTCCAACACCCCCTTTTCGGACACATCCCCGGGCAGATCGCCGTCAGGCGTGGCAGTCTGAGGGTCCGTCACCCAGGACGGCAAGCTCTTTCCCGTGGCGCCGCGAGGCGAGCCACTCGGGGTTGCCCCCGCCGGCGTCGGCGGGGAAACGGGTGGTGCGGCGCCAGGGCCGACCGGTGAAGCGGGACGTTGTTGAAGTGCCCCGCCCGTGTTGGGGCAAAACGCCGTTGATGCCGGATGCGACTCGTTACAATGGATGCAGACTATGTCGGCCAATTCGACCTCCCTCCCCAAATGTCCCTGGATGGAACGAATCTGGAAGGTGACAGCATATCTCGCGCCCCGCCCCCCGGGGGATGTTAAAAGTGGCGCGTGAACTCCCGGCTTCGCAGACCGAAGGCGGCGATCGTGGGGATTGGGCATTGCCTGTTCTGCACATTCATCGCCGTCGCGGCTCGTGGACAGGCATCTGACACGGACATTATCCGGCCGGAGGCGCCGGTCGGCGAGCCGAAGGCGCCGGTCGGCGAGCCGGAAGCGCCAGCCGGGCCTGCGTCCGTACCGGATTTGGCCAATCCCCTGGCGCCTGCTTCCGCGCTGCCGGTCGAGACTCCCGCCATCGCGCCACCGCCCACTGTCGAGACGGAGACGCTGGCGCGGATCGATGTCGTTGCCCCATCGGGCCCGCGACGACCTCGCTTCGAGGTCGCCATCGGAATGGGCGTGTCGCGTGATCGGAGCGGCCTCGTCGGGGGACGAACCGTCGCGATTCCCGCATTCCAGGTGGAGGTCGGCGTTGGCGACGGTTTGCTGGGGTTCGAAGGCAGATTGTTTTCCAACCAGGCCGCTGGCCGTTACCACGAAAAGTCCGTGCCGACGACGCCCGGCTCGGTTGTTCTCTCGGACATGGCCGTCGATCGGCAGGCGATCGATGTGTTGCTCGCTTTTCGTCCCTTCGCGTCCACGGGCTCAAGGACGACCCTGTGGCTGAACCGCGTCGGACGGGCGGTCACCTTCAACCTTGGCGTGGCGCTGGAAACCGCCAGCGTGGGTCCGCCATCCGTTACCCGCGTAGGGCCGGTACTGGGCCTCCATTTCGATCTGCCGCTGACGTCCGGCCGGGACGCCGGTGACCTTCGGATTCGTGTGGGCGCGCGCCGTATGTTCGCCGGCCAGGGTCGGGCGGGAACGGTGACCGTGTCCGACACGCAGCTCGAGGCGTTCGGCGGCCTCGCGCTGGTCTTCTAGTAGACAGGGGGATTCGCCGCCCGTCAAGACTTGTCCTTATATATTTATAGTAATAAAAAACACGATTTTTATATAAAGTATTGAGGCCGAGCACCGATGTCCTCTTCCGATGACGATGACGGCGCGGGCACGTCCCTCCAAAGCGGCTCCGGCGGCTCCCTCGGTGGCGCTTGTGGCGCTTGTCCTGGTGGGACTGACGGCGGGTTGCGGGGGCGCCATCGTTCACACTCGCGCGGACGCCTCTTCGTTGATTCCGCATGTGTCGGCGGTGTTGGCCCTGCCCCCGCGGCTCGGTTTCGGCCGCACAGGCGATCAACGCCGCGTGGCCCGACGCACGGGGGATACGGTAATTCAAGCAAGCGGAGGACACGCGATTCTCGGCGACGAGCTGCCAAGCGTCGATCCCGAACTGATCGCTGACGGATTGCGGGCGCTTGGCGAGGACCCCGAGCAGATACTGACGTTCTCGGTGATCGGCGCTCGCTCGGAACGGGTGGAGCGTTCCGGCGTTGGCGGTGTACAGGCTGTCCGCCGTTTCGCCGACTACGTCGTGCGTTTGGATGTCCGGCGGGCCGATCGCCCCGACTTGCTAGGCAGCATCGAAACCTTCGCCACCGCGTTCGCCGATGCGCCCGACGTGGATTCCGCCGGCCGGCCGGTTGGTTTGCAGCAAGCGATCGATCAGGCCGTCCGCCAAGCGCTGACGAGTTTCGCGCCACACCTGATACCGGCCGCGGGCGCGGCTCTTCCGACGGTGGTCGAAGTTCCGATTCGTACGGAAGGGTCCGCGATCAGTGGAGCACTGGCCGCGGTGGACAAGTTGCGCAAGTTACAGGTGCTGTACCCCGAGCTCGCCGCGGACGATCTGGCCAGCCTGGCGTCCAGCAAGGCGCGCTTCCTGATCATCAATCCGGGTCGGCTGGCGGCCCTCGGTTTGGCGCCCGGCGATCTGGTCAACGGGATGGGCGGCCAAAGTCTTGGCGGTCGGGCCGCGCTGGCCCGCACGCTGGCCCGCGGCGACACCCCGGCGATGACCATCGACCGGAACGGCGGACGCCTTCTGATCGGACAGACCCTGATCGCGCGGGCTCGGTAGAAGAAGGTCGCTGCTCGGGAGTCGGGGCAAACGGATGCTGGATCCTCCGTCTTGATGTCGCGTCCGCTTCGCGCATTGTTCCGGCCTGATCTTGGTCAGCCTGTTAGTGTGCGGTGAGTGCCAGGCAAGATCGATCGGCACGAGCGGATGCTGCTCGCGGCGCTGTTGTTGTTCGTGGCGGGACTCTGCCTGCAGCCGATGACCGAATCCGACCTGTTCTTTCGCATCAGGGTTGGCGGCGAGATCCTGGCCAAACGCGCGTTGCCAGGGACGAATCTGTTCTCGTTCACCGCGCCCGAGCATCCGGATCTGGACTTGTCGTGGGCCTTCGAGGTCGCGGTGGCGTTGCTCTATCGCGCCGGTGGCTTTCGCGCCGTTGTCGCGGCCAAGTCCATTTGGATCGTCACGACGTTCGCCGGCGCGTTCGCGGTCTGTCGGCGACGTGGTTGCGGGCCGTTGGCCAGCACGCTGGCATTGGTCGGAGCGGCGATCGTCATGCGCGAGCGTTTCGTCGAAAGGCCTCACGTGGTGTCGTTCGCGGGCGAGGTGGTTGTGCTGGCGGCGCTCGGCACGGGCGGCGGCGCCTGGTCATGGCGCCGGATTGTGGGATTCCTCCTGGCCATGGCGCTCTGGGCGAACATGCACGCCGGCGTATTCTCCGGCATCTTGATCGCGATCTCGGCTGCGCTGGGCGCGCTGCGATCGGATAGGCCAGCCGCGCGGCGCGAATTGTTGATCGCGTTGGGCATCGCGGTCGCGGCGGCGGCCAACCCCGCGGGGCCGTTGGGGCTCGCCCGTTACCTCGCCCTGCACGTCACGCTTCCCGCTTTGCATTCGGTCGACGAATTCAGGGCGGCCACCTGGCGGTCGGACGCGGCCTTCTTCCTGTGGCTTACCGTGTTGGCCGCGGCCGTTGTTCCGTCCTTGCTCCTCGGGCGACGATCGGGAAAACAGGTCGCCCTGACATCGGATCTGCTGCCCCCGCTGGCGATGAGCATCTTGGGGTTGGTTTCCGTGCGCTTCTCGGCGGACGCGGCCTTGGTGAGCGCGCCGTTGATGGCCGCGGGACTGGCATCTTTGGTTGGGTCGCTGGCGACGGAAAGTTCACGCGTGCGCGCTGTCGCCGCATCGCCGCTCGTAACGATCCTGACCGTCACGACACTGGTTATCGCGACCATCGAGCCGCGTCTCGCGAACGCTCGCGCCGGTCGACCGTGCTGCGATGCGGACGTCGACATGAGCGAATTGCCGCTCGGGGCCCTCCGATTCGTCGAGGACAACGGGTTGCGCGAACGGATGTACAACGATTTCGAGACTGGTTCCTACCTGTTGTTCGAAGGTTATCCGCGGTATCGGGTGTTCGTCGATCCGCGCCTGCCCGCCTACCCCGAGGAGATGCACCGCCTGCTCGGGTCGTTCGATCTGGATCGCACGACTTGGGGATCCGCGATGAATCGATACGGCGTGCAGAGCGCCCTGTTGAGCTACGCCGGGATCAACCGCCGCGTGGCCTGGTGGGATCCGCGAGACTGGGCCTTAGTATATCGCGGGGAGGATACCCGCGTCTTTGTCCGCCGGCTCGACGCATGGCGTGGCCTTATCGCCGCGCGCGAGATTCCGGCGACATTCGATTTCACCGTCGAGCGCGGTGCCACGACACGGCCGTTGGAGCAGAAACCGGCCCTCTCCCCCGTCGCGGAATGTGAATGGCAACGCCGGCTCGGCGATCTGTTGTTCGATCTCGACGGTGGCGCCTCCGCGCGTGCCCGCGGGCATTTCGAACGGGCGCTGGAGGTACTCGGTTGCCTGGCGCCCCGAGACGAGGCGGCGCTCGCGGCTTGGATGGGAGCGATCGAGTTGAATTCACCCGACGGAAGGCACGCCCTGCCGCACCTGGACCGCGCCTTGGATATATCCCCGGCCGACACCAAGACGCGCGTGAATCGGGCGATTGCCTTGGAGCGCGGCGGCCGGCGCTCGGAAGCAATCGCCGATTGGAATCGCGTGGCGACCGAGGCACGAGACAGCGCTGTTGGCAATGCGGCCGCGAAGCGCGCGCGCGGCCTTGCCCGAGTGCGCGACCTTGAAGAGGATGAGATGCCTGACCCGGACGAAATGTGAACGAATGAAGCAAGTTTCCGGATGGCGATCGCGGTAGCTTTTCCAAGCACCCAGAGGCGCAGCTTTTCTGCGCCGGGATCGACGGCTTAGGGATCCGTCGGGAGGGGCCCGCGGGAGGGCGAGCCTTCCCGCGAAGCGCCGAAGGCGCGTTTGCGTCAGGGCACCTGCGGAACACCGGTCCAAGAGCCGCTGACGATCTCGTTGCCCGCGTGGGCGCGGATCTGCGCGGTCCACAGGCCCAGGTCCTTCACGGGATCGCCCAGGCGATCGGCGACCCCGTCGCCATTGTCGTCCCCCATGTCGACCGATCCCGATAACTGAAGATCCGCGCCGTCCCCGTCGGCCAAAGTGAACCCCGCGTCCAACCGTTTGGCCAGGGCGGCCTGGCCCGCGATGCACGCGGCCCGCAGGCAGCCGGACGGGCGCCCCACGTCCGTGCAGACCAAGGCGTCGAGCGCATCACAGCCGGTTTTCCGGGCCGCGCCCGTGCCGCTCGAGGCGAGTGCGAACAGCAGGTCCAGGTACGGTCCCGTCGCCGCCGGCCAACCGTGCCGCGTGAGAGCGACATCGGAGAACGCGGCGTGCGCCAGACTGCCCAACCGCAGCCCCAGATTGTGGGTGTCGATGGACAACACGTTCGCGGCGGTGGCGACGGGGACCAGCCGCGCCTGTGCCGCCGGAATACCCTGGGCCACGATATCGACCGTCGCGGGCATTCCACCGACCTGAAACACCGCCGATCGCAAGGTGTGCGTGGCCTGGAACGCGCCGGGCGTCGCGGTTGGCTCCAGCAGCAGGGTCGACCGCATCGTCACGTCGTCCAAAATCGACACCAGCGCAGTTCCGAGCGCCGCGATCCCTGTCGCCGGGGACCGCGCGGGGTTGGGGAACAGAGCCGCTATTTTTGCATCGAGGCCCTGCGCGGCGGTACCGGCGATCGTGGTCGCGCGGCAAGTCGAACCCGCCACCGCCATCCCACGGCGCGACATGATTAGATTCGCGAGATCGCCCTCGCCAGTCGACGCCGGCACGCAGTCGAGCGGGTCGCCGGCAGGGGAACCGAGCGCATCCACAGCGCAGTCCAACCAGAGTTGGCCCGGATCGAGAGGGCAGTCGGAAAGATCCTGCCAGGGCGCCGCTATGCTCACGGCAATTTCTCGTTTCGCCAGCGAAAAATGAGAAGACAGCACGAAGGTCCCCTGTGGAATGGGTACGACTCCGGATAGCGGCAGGTACACGCGCACCGCATTTCCGACCACGATCGTGCTGCTCGGAACGTCAACACAGCCGGTCGCGCGCAGTTTTCCCGCCGCGTCGCGGCCCTGGGCGATAGCGGCGCTTGACGTCATGTTGTTGACGTTGAACTCCGCGGCCGTTCCCAGCGGCACCGTCTTGATGCCCCGGACCGGCTTTCGCGGTGTCGTCGCCGACAGCTCGGCGCAGGACAGCGAATCGAAAAACAGGACGTCCACCGCGTCGATTTCCGACGCGATCGTGGAACCCGGCAGGGAGGTGGGCGTCACCGCGATTGTCCCTTGATCCCCCTCGCTGACATTCACCCACACCTCGGCGGTGCCCCCACGCGGGTGTTGCGCGCTCAATCGAAACATCGTCGGGAATCCTCCCGTCACGATCACCATGGCCTGACCCGTTTCGTCGGTCAGTCCCGAGGACGCTCCGAGCGTCGCCCCCGCCAGATCATTGCCCGGTGTTTGCGGATCATCGATGACGGAAAAATCGAGCCGCTCGCCCACGGCGGGAAGTCCGGCAAGCGTCGTCAACAGAAACGACGCCGCGGCGGACCCTCTTGGTTTGACCTGCAACGTGTCCTGGAGGGACAGCAGCCTCAGGGGTTTTGCGACCTCGACTCGAGGCCAATTATCCCCGCCGCACCCAGCCATGCCCAGGGTGGAAATGGCGGCCAAGCCCACGGTCGCCAGGGTGGCCATGACGGCACGAGCACCGGCGCCAGCGGCCTCGGTCGTAGTCTTTTCCGATGCCACCATCCGCGCACGCCGCGCCCCAACGTCTCGTTCTTTTCCCAGCGCCGCCGCACTATACTGGACGTTCGTGGTCAATCGGCCCCGAGCTTACCAGCAGCGGGCGCGCTGCGGACGACGCTTCTGTCACGTCGCGGCACGAATCATGGAAAACATGCGCCAAAAAACGCCCTTGTGGACTCCATAGATACCGAGGCACAGGTGGCTGAGTCCAAGCTGATCATCTTAGATAAGGGTCGCCGGATCGCTTTGGACGATGCGGAGTTGGTGGCTGCCCTGCGCGCGCATGAAGAGAGCGCCTACACGGCCGCGTGGATCGAGCTTGGCCCTATGGTGCGACGGTTGGTGAACCGGTTTTTCGGCCCCGGCGCCGACACCCCGGACTTGTCTCAAGAGGTGTTCCTACGGTTGTTCCGCCGCATCGGTGAATTGCGAAACCCGAGTGGCTTGCGTGGGTTCGTGGTCAGCATCTGCTTGGGTGTCGCTCGCAACGAACTGCGCCGGGCCCGTGTCCGCCGGTGGGTCCGCCTCACGCACAGTGGAGATCTGCCGGAGGTCTCGACCGTTCCGCAGGATATGGAGGCGCGCGAGGCCTTGCGGCGATTGTACGCGATTCTGGATTTGGTCAGCGCGCAGGATCGTTCGCTGTTCGTGGCGCGTTTTTTCGAGAAGATGGAGATCGCCGAAGTGGCGGTGACCCATGGCCTGTCCTATGGGACGGCCAAACGGCACGTGGCGCGCGCCACGACGCGCGTCAATCGGCGCATCGAGCGGGATCCATCGTTGGCCAGATACCTGGAGTTGGCCTCGGCTCGTCGTGCGAATACCCCGCCTACCGGTGTCGAGGTTCGCGCGGATGCCGGGACGGATTTCTTGGATGGAGGGGACCGGCTGGACGATGCGGAGCTCGAGGATTCGCAGGCCGAGTCGGAGCAGGATTTGCGGGACGACTTGCGGGACGACTTGAAGGAGACGACGTGAACGAGTTAGTGACAATCGATGACGCGATGGCCGCTGAGAACCGCGCTCGGGCCGCCGCAGCGTTGGTCCTCGGGACCGAGCTTTTGCCAGGGCCCGTGCCGCTGCCGGATTTCGTTTCGTTGATGGCGCGCCGGTCCCGTTGGCGCCGGGGTGCGTGGGTGTTGGGGGCCGTCGGGTCGCTGGGGGCCGCCGCCGCCGCGGCGATGGTGATGATGCCGCCGCTGGCAGCACCGATCTCGTACGTGGTCGACGGTACTGTTGCGATTGCCGAGGGAGTCATCGACGCATCAGGAACCCCGGGTGGGGCGTCGGCGTCGATTCGTTTTTCGGAAGGGACGGAGGTGGGCCTGGCCCCCGGGGCGCGATTGCGCGTCGTGGGTAGAAGCCCCCACGGGGCCGCGTTGGCGCTTGATCGCGGACGTGCTCGTTTCGCCGTCACGCATCGCGCGGGGGCTCATTGGTCCGTCGCGACGGGACCGTTTACCGTCGATGTCATCGGCACGCGCTTTACGCTCGACTGGTCACCGCGCGACGAAAAACTGGTGGTGGATCTGACCGCCGGCAGCATTCAGGTTCGTGGCGCGTCGGTGGGTGGTCCGGTCGCCATGCATCCGGGCGAGCGTTTGACCGCGACCGCGGCCGATCGGCGGGTGACGCTGTCGCCTCTGGCGGAAGCGCCGGAGATTCGAGAGGCGCGGCCGATACCAGTCGACCGTTCCTCTGGGCACGCATCCGAACGTGCTCGCTTGGTTGCCGCGCCCGCGCCGTTCGGTCCGACTCCAGGCCTGGCAGCGGTACGGTCCACGCGCCGCGCTGCGCACCGGGCGGACCTCGCTCTGGCGACTCCTTCGCGCGATTCCGTTCCGCGCGCGTCGACAGCGACGATCACGCCGGTCCCCTCCGCCACGACTGTCGCCACGCCCGAGCCACCGCCGGTCGCGCCCGAGGTTGCCACGCAGCCGCCGCAACTGGCGGCACAACCCACGCCGAGCTTGAGCCTGGGCGGCGGGGGTGCCGCCTGCGCGCACGATGCCGCGCAGTACCGCTTCGAGCGCGCCGAATCGGGAATCTCGCTGCCGGACTTCTACACACTCGCGTTTTCCGGTCCCCGCCCCGATCGCACCCATTCCTGGTGCGGTCAGTCGTCGTTGCGCGTGGACGCGAGCTTTAACGATGCCGGGCGTCGCAATTTCTTCGGGCGCTTCGCGAAGGAAACCGGGCAGGTCGTCATCAAGCTGCACCGATCCACCGACTTCACCGGCAAGACTGTCATGGTTCATTTTTTCGTTGACGGTCCGCCCGATGCGCGGTTCACCGCCGAGTTGGTCGTGGTCAATCGCGGTAGCTGGGTGAGTGGTCCCCCAAGCGGTCAGTTGGTCCCCGGCCGGTGGTGGACGATCTCGCACCAGTTCGAGGCCGAGAACGAAGCCGGCGTGCCGGGATCATCCAACCCGGGTCCATTCCCTGTCGGTGGTACGTCACCCGTGTCAAGTTGCGATCGATTGGGTCTCGCGATCCATTCGACGGGTGGACGTCGCGTGTGGACCGGCGCCGTCTACGTCGACGACGTGGGTTGGAAGTAACGGCAGCGCGCCGGGCCCGGGCGCGGGTGGTCGGGCCACAGCGCGCGGATCGCCCAGTCCCCGGGCGCACGGGACGCCACAGCGGGGACGAGCTGCGCAGCCTGCGCCCACTCTCCAGCAGCCAGCCGTCCACCGGTTCGCAATGGCCCTGTGGGAAACCTGTTGATAGGTGTCCGTTCGTCGAGCGGGTTCGGCAGGTTATAGAACCAGCGAACTTTCGCTGATCGGCGACCCGATTTCCTGCTATCGAAAGAGCGTGCCCGAGTTCACGCATCTTCATCTGCACACACAGTACAGCCTGCTTGATGGCGCGATTCGGCTGGACGAGCTGTTTCCGCGGATTCTCGAGCGCGGCATGAAATCCGTCGCTATCACCGATCACGGCAACCTGTTCGGCGCGCTCGACTTCTATGAAACCGCGCGCAAGCACGGCGTGAAGCCCATCTTCGGGTGCGAGACCTATGTCGCCCCCGACCGCCACGACCGCACCGAACGCAAGAGCAACCACCTGATCCTGCTGGCCAAGGACAACGTTGGCTGGAAGAACCTGTCCTACTTGAACTCGATGGGCTACCTGGAAGGGTTCTATTACAACCCGCGCATCGACAAGAAACTGCTGCGCGAGCACAGCGAGGGCCTGATCGGGTTGTCCGCGTGCCTTGGGGGCGAGGTGGCCCAGACGTGCATGCGGCGCGGGTCGGATGCCGGGGAGGCGGTCGCGCGCGAGTTCGACGACATTTTCGGGCGCGGCAATTTCTTCCTGGAGCTGCAACCGAATGGCCTGGAGGAACAAGAACAGGTCAACGGTCAGCTGGTCGAGCTGGCGCGAAAGACGGGCATTCCGTTGATCGCGACGAACGACTGCCACTATCTGAATCAGGACGACGCGCGCGCGCACGAGATCCTGATGTGCGTGCAGCAGAAGAAGACGATTCACGACGAAAAGCGGCTGCACCACCGCAACGAGGCGTTCTTCGTCAAGACGCCGGCCGAGATGGACGCCTATTTCGCTCACATCCCCGAGGCGATGGAGAACGCGGCGCGCATCGGGGATCTGTGCAACGTCACGTTCGATCTCGGCCACACATACCTGCCCAAATTCAAGGTGCCGGACGGGTTCGACGCCAGTACGTACGTCCAGCATCTGGCGGAGGGCGGGCTAAAAAAACGCATCGAGGAGTCCCATCGCCGCGGCCAGAAGGTCGACGGCGACGCCTATGCCGCCCGCCTGATGCTCGAGCTGGGCGTCATCCAGAAGATGGATTTTTCAGGGTACTTCCTCATCGTCTGGGACTTCATTCGCTATGCCAGGGAGCATGCGATTCCGGTGGGGCCGGGACGTGGATCGGGCGCCGGATCGCTGGTGGCGTACTGCCTGCGGATCACCGACATCGACCCCATCGCTAACAAGCTGCTGTTCGAACGGTTCCTGAATCCCG
>JADGRC010000361.1 GCA_017881245.1 Pseudomonadota bacterium | reverse complement strand
GGGCTACCACCCTCCTGCGGGCCCCATTGGGGAATACAATGGAAAGTTCATGTCCAACCAGATGGTTCTTCGTGGCGGATCCTGCTTCACGCCGGCCGGGCACGTGCGGGCCACCTACCGGAACTTCTTCGCGCCGGGGACGCGCTGGCAGGCGAGCGGCATCCGGCTCGCGCGTGACGTATGAACGCTGAGACTGCCCTTCGCAACTCCGCTGTTCCCGCGGGGCTTCTTCAGAGCCGGGCCCCTCGCGACACCTTTGCCGCCGTCGCCGACGCGGTCTGTACCGGCCTCCTGCGGAAACGCAAACGCCTACCGCCGTGGCTTTTGTACGATGACGAGGGGTCGGCACTGTTCGAGGAGATCACGCGCCTACCCACCTACTACCTGACACGCACGGAGCGCGCGATTCTCCTGGCGCACGCGGACGCCATGGTCGAGGCCGCCGGGCTGCCGCGCGAGGTCGTCGAGCTCGGCGCGGGCTCGGCGTCGAAGACGCGCATCCTGCTCGCCGCGCTGAGCCGCCGCCAGCCTCGCCTACGCTACGTTCCCGTGGACGTCTCGCCCTCGGCGCTCTCGCAGGCGGCGATCCAGTTGCGCGACCTGAGCCTCGTCGACGTCCGGCCCGCCGTCGCGCGCTACCCCGAGGAGCTCGGCTTTCTGCGCCGCCCGGCGGGCGGCCGTCGCCTGGTCATGTTCCTCGGGTCCAACGTCGGCAACTACGATCCCCCTCGCGCCGTGGACCTCCTCGCGGCGGTGCGGCGTCAGCTCGCGCCCGGTGACGGCTTTCTGATGGGAGTCGATCGGCGCAAGAGCCCGGCGCTGCTGCTGCCGACCTACGACGACAACCTCGGCGTCACGGAGCGCTTCAGCAAGAATGTGCTCACCCGCCTCAACCGCGAGCTCGGCGCCCATTTCGCTTTGGACCGCTTCCGTCACGTCGTCACCTGGAACGCCCGCGCCTCGCGCATCGACCTTTACCTCGAGAGCGCCTCCGCCCAGCGTGTCGCCGTCGACGCCCTCGGCGTAAAGGTGGACCTTGCGGCGGGCGAACGCATCCACACCGAGTCGAGCTACAAGCTCACCGACGCGCGAGTGCGTCAGCTCCTCGAGCGTGGCGGCTTCGTGCCCGAAGCCAGCTGGACCGACGAGCGGCGTCTCTACGGCGTGCATCTGGCCCGCGTCCCGCTCGACTGAGCTCAAGGCCGCGGACGCGCACGGAGGCCGCGCGGGACCACGAGGCGCTCGACGAGCTCGAACGTCCCTTGCACGGCGAGCGCCAGGAGCGACGCGGGGATCGCCCCCTGCAGAATCAGGCCGACGTCGTCGAGACGGACACCGGTGAAGATCGGTTGCCCGAGCCCGCCGGCGCCGATGAGCGCGCCGAGTGTCGCCGTCCCAACGTTGATAACGGCGGCGCTCTTGATCCCCGCGAGAATGAGCGGGCTCGCGAGGGGCAACTCGATGAGTCGCAGCACGGCGCCGCGCGGGAGACCGAGCGCCTCGGCGGACTCGCGCAGCGCGCCGGGGACGCCGCGTAGTCCGGCGTGGGTGTTTCTCACGATGGGCAACAAACTGTAGAGGAAGAGCGCCACGACGGCGGGAAGGCCCCCGATCCCGAAGAGGGGAATCATGAACACGAGGAGCGCGAGCGTGGGCACCGTCTGAACGACGCCCACGGCGGCCAGCACGACCTGACCCACCAGGGGTCGTCTGGCTGCGAGGATCCCCAGCGGGATTCCAACCAGGATCGCGACGAGCAGGGAGACGCCCACGAGCAGGAGGTGCTCCGCTGTCCGAGCGAGGATCATGCGCGCTGCGCTGGGTGCGGACTTCGCCGCCACCAGGCCGATGTCCTCGCGCAAGAAGTCGGCCGCCACGTCGGCTTGCGGAACGCGATCGAGCTGCACGCGCGCGTTCAAGGCCGCCATCTTCCGCTCGTCGAGGCGACCTTGCAGAAGGCGGAGAGCGTCGAGCGCGCCCGGACCGACGCGCGACACGATGTCGAGCCGGTAGAGAAGGACGGCGTCGTAACGTTTGAAGAAGCGCAGGTCGTCCTCGAGAGAGAGCAGCCCGTAGCGGGGGATCTCGGCGTCCGTCGTGTAGACGTCCGTCGCGTCGATGTCACCGCCCTCGAGCGCTCGATACGCGAGCGCGTGCTCGAGTCCTCGGACCCTCGTCTGTGGCAGGCCATAGCGCCGCTGCAACGCGGGCCATCCGTCGTGGCGGCTCATGAACTCGTTGCTGAACCCAAGGCGCAGCCCAGGGTGAACGCGCAGGTCGGAGATACGGCTGATGCCGAGATCTCTCGCGCGCGCTGAGCGGAGGCCGAGTGCGTACGTGTTGTTAAATCCGAGCGGCTCGCTCATGCCGACGCCGTGAGCCTCGAGCGCGCGGGCGAGCCACGCCTTGTCGTGCGACTCGCCGTCCCGCATCCCCGGCCGGACCAAGATCTCGTCGATTAGCGTGCCCGTATACTCGGGATAGATATCGATTGAGCCGCTTACCAGGGCGTCCCATACGAGACGGGATCCGCCAAGGCCCGCGCGATGCTGGCTCGGGAACCCCGCCGCCCGCTCGAGCTGCGTGACGAGCTCGGCCAGGATCACCGATTCCGTGAAGGCCTTGGAGGCGACCCTGAGCTTTTGCGCCGTGGCGGCGTGAGCGATGGGGGACGCGGCGATCGCGGCGACGCTCGCGCAGCTCGCCAGGACCCGGACGAGGGCCGCGGCGCCGATCGAGGGACCCAACGCCTGCTTCACGTTTCTGGTCCGTCCCCGGCTCGGACGTCGAGACGCCGCTGCGCCCGCACGAATCGCGTCACGAAGGGGGAGGCCGGGCGTGTCACGAGCTCGTCGAGCGCGCCTCGTTGCACGATGCGGCCGTCTTGCAGCAACACGAGCACGTGGCCGAAGAGAGCGGCCTCCGCCAGATCGTGCGTCACGAGCACGACGGATTTCCCGAGCCGCTGGAAGATGGCGACGAGATCGTCCTGCAGGTCCGCGCGTACGAGAGGGTCGAGGGCGCCGAGCGGCTCGTCGAGGAACAGGAGCTCGGGGTCGAGCATGAGCGCGCGCATCAGCGCAACACGCTGTTTCTGCCCGCCCGAGAGATCGGCCGGGTGCCGCGCGAGCGCGCTCTCCGGGAGCTGCACGAGCTCGGCGAGCTCCGCGACCCGCTCGCGCATTCTCGGCTCGGGCCAGCGCAGGTGACGCGCCATGAGCCGCACGTTATCGAGCGCCGTCAGGTGCGGGAAGAGGCCCCCATCCTGTACGACGTAACCCATCCGCAGTCGCGCCCGCTTGAGGCCTTCTTGGTCGAGCGGAGCGCGCCGAAACAGCACCTGGCCGGTGTCGGGTCGCAGGAGGCCGAGCATGAGGCGGAGAGCCGTCGTCTTGCCGCAGCCGCTCGGCCCCAGCAAGACGGTCGTCCGCGCCGTCTGCACGTCGAGGCTCGTTTCGTGGAGCGCCGCCACTTCGCCAAAGCGCTTACTGACCGAGACGAGCTGCAGGATGGGCGGCGTTTCGTCGTTCATCGATTCACGCGTCGCCGATTTGTGCCCGCGCCGAGAAGCGGCATAGTTCGGCCATGCCTACGTCGATCTCGAAGCGCCGCCGCAAGCTTCTCGGGTCGTGCCAGTGCGGCAAGGTCCACTTCTCGGTCGATTCGGAGACGCCTGTACCGTTCATGTTTTGCTTCTGCTCGATCTGTCGCAAGACTGGCGGCGCCGCGTTCGGGTGCAACATCATGGGCATTCGAAGCACCTTGAAGATCAGGGGTAAGACTTCCCTGCGCTCTTACCACGCCCGCATCCGTGAACCGAGAAAGGCCGCGGTCATCAGCAAGGCGAATCGTTGGTTCTGCGCCGCTTGCGGCTCGCACCTGTACCTGACCGACGATCGCTGGCCCGACGGCGTCTGGCCCTACGTCTCGGCCATCGACACGCCATTGCCCGCGCCCAAGCACCTCATCTCGATGATGACCCGCTTCAAGCCGGCCTGGGTCCCGAGCTGGATGTTCGGGCACGGCACGACCTACCCTCGCTACCCCAAGCTGTCGATCGCCGCCTGGCACGAGCAAGAGGGGTGGCCCGTCACCGTCAGGCCCTGACGCTCACGACAGCGCGTAGCGCGGCAACTTCATGAGCGTCGTCTGCAGCCCCTCGGCGAAGGTCGGGTGTGCGAACTCCCCTTCGACGATGGCCCGCGCCGAGCCTCCCGCCTGCATGAGCGCGCTGAACACGTGGATGAGCTCCCCGGCGTCCGCGCCGACGATGCACGCGCCGAGGACGCGCTCCGACTTGGCGTCGATCACGATCTTGACGACGCCCGCTGTCTCGTCGGTCTCGATCGCTCGCGCGATGTTGCGGAACGGCATGGTGGCCACTTCGATCTCGAGCCCGCCCGCACGCGCCGCCTGCTCGGACAGCCCGACGCCGGCCACCTGCGGATCGGTGAAGACCGTGTACGGCACCAACCGGTCGGTCCGCCTGCGCGCGGGGCGCTCCTGCAGGATCTCGAAGAGCACCCGATGATCATCCCAGGACACGTGCGTGAACTGCGGACCCGGCACGCAATCTCCCACGGCGAAGACGCCGGGCTCGGACGTCTCATATCGCTCATCGACGATCACGTGACCCTGCTCGTCGAGCGCGACGTTGCCCGCGGCACAGCCGAGATCGTTCGTATTTGGCGTGCGCCCCGTGGCGAGCAAGAGGTGCGATCCGCGTAGGGCCGATCCGGCCACGGCCCCATGGTCCGCCGTCAAGCGCAGCTCGACTCCCGCCTCCACGCGTGCCGCCTCGGCGACGTGCCTGCCGAGCTCGAGCCCGATTCCCTCGGCTCGAAACACGCCGGCGAGCGCCTCAGAGACGGCTTCGTCCTCGCGCGGCAGTAGGCGCGCCGAGGGCGCGACCAGCGTCACCTCCGCGCCGAGGCGCCTGAACACCTGGCCCAGCTCGCACGCGATGTAGCCGGCGCCCAAGATCAACAGCCGCTCGGGCAGCGCCGTCAATTCCAGCGCGCTCGCGCTCGTGAGGGCACCCACCGCGGCGAGTCCCGCGATCTCGGGGACCGCCGGCCGCGCGCCGACGTTGATGACGACATGCTTCGCCTCGAGGCGCTCACCGTTCACCTCGACCGCTCGAGGCCCAACGAAGCGCGCGTGCCCGCGAATGAGTCGGAGGTGCTCGCCTCCGGCCGCGAGATGTTTCTCGATCCCGGCGCGCCAGCGCGTGACCATCCCGCTCTTGCGCGCCATGACGGCCGCGAAGTCGACGGTGACTTCACCGACGTGGACTCCGAGACGATCGCTCGTGCGCGCGACGTGCGCCGCGCGCGCGCTCGCGACCAGCGTCTTCGTCGGCGTGCATCCGACGTTGACGCAAGTGCCGCCCGGCTTCCCCCGCTCGACGATCACGACACGCTTCCCAGCAGCCGCCAGGCGCGTCGCGAGCGGGACGCCCGCCTGACCGGTGCCGATGATGATCACGTCCGGCTTCGAACCGGGGACTACGGACCGCATGACCCGACCCTCCTAGCCCCCTCCTAGCCGCTCATGAGGGCGATGATGTTGCCGTCCGGGTCTTTAAACCAGGCGGACTTCATCGGCCCCATGACGTGCACGTCGCCTTCCCTCGTCACGCCAGGAAAGTCGTAGTGCTCGAAGGTGACTCCCTTCCCCCTGAGGGCGGCGACCGTCGCGGCGATGTCGTCGACCTTCCAGTTGAGGGCCGTGGCCTTGTTGGTCCCCGCGAACTGCGAGCGATAGACGATCAGCGTCGAATGTCCGCTCTTGAAGGTGATGGCTTCGGAGCCCGAGGCGTCCGCCACCTCGAGCCCGAGCGCGCTCTCGTAGAACTTCCGCGCGGTCGGCAGGTCCTTCACCGCCACCGTCGCCATCACGTCCTTGTCTCCAAGCATCTTGCCTCCTCCCTTCCCCTTGTATGCATCTTTGGCACACCGATCAAGGTCTCGGCCGCTACTCGGCCACTACACTACACTACGACGAAAAACTCGGTCACATCGCGATCCCTAGTGAAGGTCCTTGGGCGCCATATCGCGCGATCCGCTCACGGACGCGCCAGTCAAGGCGTCCACTGTCACGGCTACGTCCAGTTCCGGGCTGTTGATGGTGACGCTGCCATGACAGCCCCCGCAGACACCGTTGAACAGTTTTCGCGACACGCCCGGGGTGATGTACTCCCCCGGGCTGACCTGGTGTTCCTCGGTCATCGTGAACAACGCCTTTCCGCTGCCGTCGACCAACTCGAAGATCAGCGGGGTCCTGGCCGGCACGCGCACCTTCAGCGAATGATCCGATTCCAGGCTCGCCGTCCCAAGAGCGACGCGATCGACGTACACCTGCTGCGATCCCTGCGTGTTGCCCGGCATCGGTGCCGACGGTGGCCGCTCCTCATAGACCTTCAAAGCGACGGCCGTGTCGAAAAACGCGACGTTGCGGCCACGACGCAGGTTGGCGCCCAGCAAGGTCGCCAGCATCGGAAGATCGGGAAAGTGCATGACCGCATCGTCCCCCCCCGCGTCCACGTGGCCACCGAACACCAGTTGCGGCACATTCTTGAACAGTTCGGTTTCCGCGCGCTTGTAGCCGAGCGTTGCTTCGACATAGGACCGATTCGGGTCGGCCAGCAACGGCCGCCGCGCGCCCGAGGTTGGCTCGCGCGCATCCACGGCCACCAGGTCGTACTTCGGGCTCCCGACGGAGGGATCCGAAATACTGGCGGCGTAGGACGCCAGAATCTCGCCATTTGGTAACGACGACGGCGATCGGTAGACGCCCACCGTGCCGGCCCTCCCCGTCGCTGCGGGATCGATGATGCGCACGGATTTCAGGAACGACACCTCGGTCCTGTCGGCCTCGAATGGCCCGACGGACCGGTTGAATGTCGCCAGCGCGCCGCCACCCCCGTGGGCTCCCACATCGGATAGGATGACCAGGAAATTGCGGTCCAAGCCCTCTTGGATTTCCGTGGCCTGCGAATAACCAATCGAGGGTTGCAGCGCGTCGGTGAACGTGTCGGTCGACTTGGCCCGCTGAGCCAGCAGGGGATGATAGTCGGTGAGATCCCAATTTATCCGGCGCCCCGAGAGCTGATAAAATTCAGGCGAAGCCTTCTCCGCCGTGAAAGACACGCGCCCATCCTGCATGAACGCGGGCGACAGCTCCGATCCCAGCAGCCACGTCATCTGCTCGACCTTGGTGAAGTCGGCAGCCGGGCCCGATCGAAACAGATCGGCGTTCGGCAAGAATGTCTTCAGCGTCAGCCTTCCGGAACGCGTGGACGCAAATACGACGCTGCCATCCGGGGCGAACACCGGGTCGAAATTGTGGACCTTGGCCGGACCTTCCATGCGTCCGTTATCCGCCGTGAGTTGCCGGCAGGTTCCGCCGGCCCCACGATCCAGCATCCAAAGATCCAAACCACTGGCCGCCGAAGGACGCGCCGCGAACACGAGCTTCTGGCCGTCCGGGCTCCATTCCGGCCCACGCACATCGACGGTCCCGGCCACCAGGCCCGCACACGAGCCAAGAACGCTGCGGGCGTTGGTTAGCGATGTGACCGCGCCCTGGGGCCCGAGCGTCGCATCGGCGACCAACAGATCCGCGCCGCCCCTGAACGTATCGAATTCCAGCAGCGAATCTGGATCGGGTGGGCGTGCGACGAAAGCCAACGGCAACACTCCCCCGACCGCCATCGGCGATACCAACCCCGCGCGACTAACGCGCTCCAGTCGATGCCATTCGGCAAACACGCAAAACGCGGGGATCGCGTCTACCTGCGCCGGGTCGAACGGCGTGGGACAGGTGTCGATGGTGATCTTCGTTGCGGTCGGATCCACGGGGTCCGGCCCTTCCAGCAAGGAGCCCGCCCGGTGCGTGATTCCGCGCCCGGACAGAAAAATGTTCTTCTTCACGGCGCGCGACTGGGAGACGTCGACCGTGTCGATCGCCATGAACTCCTTCAAGGTGGTCTCGTAATTTCGCTTCAGCGCCAGGGGCGCGAAGAAACCTTGGGCGCCCGGACGCAACCTGAAGTCGTTGAAGCCGTTCGGACTATGACAGCCCTCGAGGGCACAGCCACGCTGGAGCATCTTCGGCATCACGTTGGCCTCGAAGAACGTCTGGCCCTCCGTCTTGATCGGCGATGCGATTGGATCCGCCTGCACCGCCACCGCCCAGGCGCGCCACGCCTTCCAGGTCTCGTCATCCCGTGACGGGAAAAACGTCCCCCCGGTATGACTGACGCCGCCCGCCTCGGGGGCGAGGGGCCGCAAGAGAATCTCGCTTTGCTCTGGCAGGGCGGGTGCCGACACCACGAATCCGGCGGCCTGCAGGAAATTGAAGCGCAGCTGATCGTCGTCGGCACCACACGTCACATAGAAATCAGACTGTGGCGAGCTGTGACAGCTCGCGAACGCGCAGGACACCGTTATCTTCGGAGCGACGTCCGCCACGAAACTCGTATAGGCGGCGCTCGTGACATCCACCGCGGTCAGATCCCGATCGGGGGGCACCGTCGTGCTGCAATCGCCCACGCCCTGATTACCGTGCGGCGCCGGCGCGACCCCATCGCGATTGGCCCCGTTTCGCAGCCAGCTCTCCAGTTCGTAGAACGCGTCCGAATTGGTGGACAAGCTCTTGCCACCCGTGTGGCGAATCTCGCTTTGAATGACGCGGCCCTGATAGGCGATCGGCACCGACGCCTCGGGAATCGCCTTCAGCAGCAGCAAAGGCATTGGATAGCTTCCGTAAGTCCGCAGGACGTCCGGCCGCTTGTGTACCGATTCGAACGACGTCAGATCCAGGTTACCCAAGGCCCCGTGCGTGTCGGGATTGATACTGTGGCAGGGGGACGTATTGCCAACGCAGAAGCTGTTCAAGATCGGCTGGATATGCAGATCGTAGTAATGCTTCTCGGGGGGTTGCTTCGGCGCGCAACCACCCGACGCGACAACGACAGCGGTGCCAAGCGCCAGCACCACCCCGGATCGATCGACACGGATCCCCATGGGACAATAGTATCAGCGGTTCAGTCGTTCGCGCAGTCGTCCCCTTGGGATCATCTTGGGCTCACTGTCCTTGGGACAACTTCGAGATGGCCGCCAGGGCCAGCGAACGAACCATGGGCGACGAATCGGACTCAGCGGCCTGGCCGAGCGCCGGACCCGCCACCGACGCGGGGGCGTGAATCTCGCCGAGCGCCCAGGCGGCACGCTTGCGAACCGCCGCGCTCGGATCGCTTTGCAGCGCCTGGACCAAGACCGGTGCCGCAGCCATGGTGCGGAGCTCGGCGACCGTGAAGATCGCCTGAACGCGAACGCCTTCGGCCGCGTCGGCAAGCAAGGGTACCGCTACTGACCCGTCTCGAAATCCGTCGACCTTGCGGATGGCCGACAGCGCCGCCTCGCGCACGGCGGCCTGGGGATCGCCGAGCGCCGTCCGCAGAGGCGCGGCGGCGGCCGGGCGACGGATGGTCCCGAGCGCCCGGGCCATCGCGGCGCGCGCCTCGGCATCGAAGGTCGGATTCGACAGCGCCGCTCCCAGGGCGTCGATCGCCTGGGGGTTGGCCAGCTCGCCCAGAACGTCGGCGGCGTTGCGGGCTTTCACCGAATCCGGCTGGCCGAGGCGGGTGAGCATGTCACGGAATACCTGCCGGCTGGTCCCACGCCGCGCCAGCCACCAGGCTGCCACTTGGCGAATACCGACGTCACCGTTGTCGACGAGGGGCAGGACGTAGTCGACGCAGGCCGCGCAGGCCAAATACTCGGCGCGCTCCAGCTCCGCTTTGATGGCGTCTGCCGAGCCCGACGAGATGGCGCTGGCGATGGCCTGCGGGCTGCCACCGCGACCGGCGTGAGCCGGCGCGGCGGCCATCAGCAGCGACGCCGACGCCGCAATTCCGGTCGCTGTCCAGCGCGCAAATCTTGAAACCCGTCGACGAGACGCAGTCGAATGATGGTTATTCATGGCGTTTGGACCTCCAGTGCGGGCGATGGCGGCGGAATCCGCGGCCGAAACCATTGTTTCGTTGTTCATGTCGTTCTTCGTGTCGTTCTTCATGTCTTTTTTGGCGTCATTCTCGGAGCAAGGATTTCCCCTCATAGCTTGTTCTCCCGCGAGAAGAACTGACCGCCCATGTCGATGCTCAGACTCAACAGGTAATACTCGTCCGGCGTCAGCTCCAAGCCCTGCACATCCATCGGGTGAATCTTGCCCTCGAAGCCCTTGAGGGCGGGGTGATTGACGCCATCAAAGGCGCGGATCGTCGGGTCAATGACGGGAAAGCGCTGGGGCGGATTCAGCTTCTGGATAACCTTCGACCCGAGCGCGTTGCCGGCCATCGCGTTGTCGAATTCCTTGCCCGTGATGTTCACGACGTCCTCGCCGAGAATCTCCCCGAGACCCATGATCGACAGATACGACGCCGTGAAGTCCCCGGTCATCCTTTCGCCCACCATCACGTCCACCTTCTGGCCGCGCAAGTCAAAGACGAACGTCTGACTGGTCCCCGTGGTCATGTCGGTCACGGTGAACGACGAATTCCCCGGCTTGCTCGCGTCGCCGTCGTGACAGCTGACGCATTTGGCGTCGAAAATCGGCTGCAAGGCCTTGTCCCAGGGAACCCCGCGCACGTTGCCGTAGGTGTAGTTCGTGGAGATGCGATCGACGCGGGCCGTGTCCAAATTCACCGCGCCACTCAACATGGCCTGGGTCTGGCCGGGCATGACGGCGGATTCCGTCGCGCGGTTTTCGTGGCAACCGCCACAGGTGCGCTGTTCGCCAGCGCGGCCGCTGATCCAAACAGGCTCGTTGGCCACGGCCAGCGCGAACTTGTCCAGAACCTGCATGTGGACCGGAACGTTGGCGGGGACTAGGGCGGCGAAGGATCCGTCGGCCTTGACCGGCACTTCGCCATACAGCGACTGCCCGTCAAACTCGGTGGTCCCGAAGGTCATGATGCCCTCCTCGCCCGAGAACCCCTCGATCAGTCGAACCTTGACCGCCGTGCCCTCCGGGATGTGGACGGTGTTCACAAGACTGGTGTTGTAGACGTTGATGGCGCTGACCAAGAACCCCACATTCTTGTCCACGATGGTGGACGCCGTGACCGACGGCTCCGTCCGCGGCTTGATGGGCCGCCCCTGCACGTCCCAGAAGGTGGGATCGTCGTAGAGCGGAAATCGGGTGTCGGTGGCGGCGTCATAGACGTACAGGCCGAAGTTGGCAAGGGTGCTGCCCGCGGCCAAGATCTCGGACTCCACTGGTCCGTCGGCCCAAGATACGATGAACTTCCGATTGGCCACGTCGCCGACGGGCTCGGCGTCGTAGTAGCGACCCACACCCGGCTTGGAAGCCCCCCGGTCGCCAGGAACCAACGGTGTCAGGTTCGTCAGCGAGGACGTCGCCTCGCTGTGGCCAAGATCCGCCAGCAACAACCGACCAGCCTGCAGGGTCCGATCCCGCGAGGTTCCGATCGCTATGATCTGCATGGTGCCGTTGGCCGACCGACCCACGTATCGGGCACGCAGGTAACTGTTTGTCGACGCCGCCTGCATCGCCTTGTCGTCCGGATTCAACTCGCCCCCGAAGGCCTCGCGCATGTCCGTCATGTCGGCGTTCATCATTCGCAGGTGGCCATCGTTGACGTCACCCAGGTGCCGCCATTCGGTATAAAGAACATGACCGTCCGGCAACAACGTGGGCGCCACCCGGTGCGAGACGTTGCGCGGTCCCAGCTCCAAATTCTGGCCATCGGTGGTGATGGTTCCGACCTGGGCGGTCACGGCCCGCTCGTACTCGTCCTTGAACTGAGGCGTTCCCTCCTCGACGTTACGGTTCGTCGTGAAGAGAATCTTCTGTCCGGGTAGGAAGATTGGATACACGTAGTCATTGTCGCCCTCGGTCAGCTGCTTGATGTTGGTCCCGTCCACATTCATCGTAAACAGCTGATAGCGCGTACCCGAATCGCCGAGGTTCGCGGAAAACACGATGGACTTCGCGTCAAACGACAGGTCCCAGGACATGATGTCGGCTTTGGCGAACATCGGGTCCGACGTCAATACGGTCAGCTTTCCGTCGGCGGAGGGTGGCTCCAGTTTGACCAGGCGGGCACCGGGAAGGTAGCTCGTGTAGTCAAAAACGTTTCCGCCGCTGTTTCGGGCCGGTCGCTGAATGAAGACGATGGCCTGCACATCGGTCGACACCGGGGGCGTGAGATTTTGGCTGCTCGAGCAGGCATCCAGCCCGAGCGCCAGCGCCAACCCCACACCCCAACCACCAATCCGAACCCGAAGCCGAAGCCGTGAACGCGTATGTGACATGTGGGTCTCCTTCACTTGTGCCGACTCGCTACGGGAATCAGCAAGATCGGCGCCAGGGGGAAACCCAAGCCTGGACGGGGAAACCCGCGAAACGACGGGGACATCGCGCCTCGCCGTGCGTCGAACAATGGTGACGGCGGTTCCCGTTGCGCAACCGCAAATCTCGGCTGAATTAGGCGGTTCTCGCTCGAGCGAGGGACGCTGGACCCCGAATTTCCGCGCCATTTCGGGGTTGGGACCCGTTGCGCAACCAGACCCGACGCCGCCGGCGGCTGTGCCTCGGGCGGGCGGACGCGAATGATTCCTTGAGTCACGCCACGGAAAGAGTCTACGCTTGTGCCTGGCCATGGAAGACCTGCCCCCCTTATTCACGCCCGGCCAACGACTCGGTCGATACGAGTTG
>JADGRC010000360.1 GCA_017881245.1 Pseudomonadota bacterium | reverse complement strand
TGCTTCAACATCCCGGTCGTAACCTTCGTCGATGTCCCCGGGTTCCTTCCCGGAACGGCCCAAGAGCTGGGCGGCATCATCAAGCACGGGGCGAAACTGTTGTATGCCTTCGCCGAAGCCACCGTGCCCAAGCTGACGGTCATCACGCGAAAAGCGTATGGCGGAGCCTATGACGTCATGGCTTCCAAGCACATTCGAGCGGATCTTAACTTCGCATTCCCGACGGCCGAGATCGCGGTGATGGGGCCCGATGCCGCGGTCAACGTGATCTTCCGGGACGAACTGGCCAAGGCCGCCGACCCGGTGGCGGCCCGGGCCCGGTACCTCGACGAGTACCGCGACAAATTCGCCAGCCCCTATGTCGCGGCGGAGCTTGGCTTCATCGATGAGATCATTCGCCCACGGGACACGCGCGCGCGGCTGTGCGGGGCGCTATCCTTGCTCCGGAACAAGCGTGATTCCAACCCGCCAAGGAAGCATGGAAATATCCCGCTGTGATCGCCCATGGTTGGCGGCGTTGCTGCTCGGCGCCGGACTGACGGGAGCTTTCGGCGGGTGCGCGACCACGCCGCATCCGGTGAGCAAGATCGTCAACGGCCACGTGGTGGTCACCCGGGCCATCAGCCCCGAGGCCTACGAACACGTCGCCCGCGCGCTTCTCTACGAAGAGGAGGATCGCTGGGACGATGCCGCCCGTGAGCTGCAACGGGCACTGCCCTTCGACGACGAAGCAGCCGAGGTCCGGGCGCACCTGGCCAATGTGTTCATTCGCCTGGGCCGGGTGGACGATGCGGCGGAGCAGGTTCAAAGATCGCTGGAGATCGCCCAAACCGTCGACGGCCGGCTGGCGGCGGCACACGTCGCCGAGGTTCGCCACGACGACAAGCTGGCCCTGTCGCAGTATCAGGAAGCGGCGGCGCTCGCGCGTTCGGAACGGGATTCGGGGGCACAAGGTTCGGAAAACCTGGAACGCGCGCATCTAGCCTGGGTGGACGCTCAGCTGGGATCGTTGGACGTGGCAGCCGCCTACGAAACGCTAGGTATCCTGCGGGACGCTTCCGCGGACAGCGTGCGGGCGCGCGTCGAGCTTGCGGCCCTGGCCTGGGCGCTCGGCCGCATACCGGAAGCCGAAGGAGCACTGGCGGAGGCCTTGCGTCTTGAGCCGTCGGAGATTGATGCTCGCCTGATGATGGCGGCGATGTTGGTCGCCACGGGACGAACCCAGGAAGCGAAGGCGGCTTTCCGCGAGGCGCTGCAACGCTCGGAGGATTCCGTCGAGGTTGCCGAGGTGTTCTTGAAATGGCTGGTCGCGCGCGGCGACAAAACCGAGGCCGCCGAGGAGGCGGGGCGCCTCACACCCGACACGGTCGACGAGACGACTTTCGAGACCGCGCTTCGGATCGAGCGGGCCGCCGGGCGACTGGATCGGGTCAAGGCCGCCGCCGCAACCGCCGTCAAAAGAGGAGCACCAGCCGCGCGGGTCGCGTTGCTGGTGGCCGGTGCGCTCCTGGACGCCAAGGATCGAACGGGAGCCGCGGCCCAATTGTCGACCGTGCCTCGCGAATCGTCCGATTTCATCGAGTCGCGGCTGCGCATCGCCGAGGCGCTCCGGGAGGCAACCGGGACGGAACAGCAGGAGCTGGCGCGCCGTGCGCTGGACGAGGCATCAACGGCCGTCGAGACAGCGGCGACAAGAACCACCACGACCGCGGGCGTGGCGGTGCCCACCGCGGGAACGCGCCTTCCGGGCGCGCCGCTCCCCGGACGCGACACGGGTGCGATGTCCGCGACATCCGCATCGCCACGCGATTGGACGACCGATCTCGCCGTGGCGCGCGCGTTGTGGGAGGAAAAGCGTGGTGATGCCGTGCGAGCCGCCCGCACATTGGATGCCGCGCTCGACAAGGACGCGGACAATCCGCGCCTGCTGTTGGTTCGGGCCGCCGTCGACGAGCGGCGGGGCGAATGGCGACACGCCTTGACCTTCGCGGAAAAGATCCTGGCCACGGACCCACGGCACATCGAGGCCCTAAATTTTCACGGATTCGTTTCCGTCGATCATGACGATAACCTGCCCGTGGCCATGCGGCGTCTCCAGGTCGCCATGGCCCTTGACCCGGGCGCGGGCGGAATCGTCGACAGTCTGGGCTGGGCCTATTTGCGCGCGGGCGATCTGCCGCACGCGACCGAATTCCTCAACCAAGCGGATCGGCTCGAGCCCGGGGATCCCGAGATTCAATCGCACCTGGCCGAGCTACTGACCCGCAAACTGGACGTCGCGCAGGCTATTGCGATGTACCGGAAGGCCTTGAGAAGCGATCCGTCGGACCGATTGGTCCGTGAGATCAATACGCGCTTGCGCGCCCTCGAGGCCAAGAGCGCGGCCGGGCGATGACCGTGGCGTCACGGGGCAACGTCGCACCGCGACGGGCACCTGTCCGTGCCCTGATCCCGACTCTAGCGGCTGTCTTCCTGACGGCCTGTCCGCGGCCTTTTCACGTGGCGCGACCCTACCCCGCCCCAACCGCGGCCGAGCTTGGGGAGGCATTGACTGCGCGCCAACGCGCGGTATTTTCGATAAACGCCCGCGTGCGCGCCACCAGCTGGCTGGGCGGTGATCGCGTTCGCGCCACCGTGCTGATGCTGGTCGATCGTCCCGGGCGACTCCGATTCGAAGCCGAGGTCAGTCTGCGAGGCACGGTCGCCATTCTAGCCACCGACGGACAGCGCTTCGCGTTCCTGGACACAACGCACAACGAGCTGCGCCGCGGTCCGGCCTGCCCGGCGAACGTCGCGTCGCTGATCCGAATTCCGCTGGCGCCCCTCGATGTTGCGGCGATCTTGCTCGGCGATGTGCGTCTGCCAGCGCCGACCGGGATCGCGGCCGGCGTCGTGGATTGGGATCCCGAGCGGGCGGCCGACGTTCTGGCCGTGCGTCGCAACGACGGCTGGCTGCGCGTGCTCTTTCAGCGGGCGGGCGCCGAGGGGGCTGCCCGGCGAGAAGACCGGGTCGTCGGCGCGGTGGCGACGGGTCCCGACGGGCACGCGCGGTGGCGCGTTTCTTTCGAGGATTTCTCCGATGTCAGCTCCAGCGCGGCGAGCGAGGGCAACGCCATCGCCCCAATCGTCGTTTCCTTGCCAGGAACGATCCGATTCGCCGAAGGCGAGACTTCCTTCGACGAGGGCGTCGAGATCAAATTCAAGGAGAGAACCCTCAACGAACTCCCGGACGCGAACGCGTTTGAGTTGCGAGCGGCACCTGGCACCACGACGGCGGAGGTCGGCTGCGCGCCCGGACCGTAGGTGCGTTTTACACGGATCCCGCGTAAGGGGATATCCCGCTGCACCAGAAATCCCGTACTTCGATGATCGTCACATGCGGCTCGGGCGACGGTCGACGCGCACGCGGCCCGGCGATCGTCGGGATCTGATTCTCAGAACCAAGGCGATCGAAGCCAGGAACAAAGCAAGAGAGGCCCGATGCGCCAAATCTCCGCTGGCCACGTCACGACCAGCGACGTCGCAGCCGCAACCTCCGGCACCGGGGGTAGTGACCTCGGCAGGCGCCCCACCGGTCGAGGTCGATCCTCCCGCACCCGCGCCTGCGGCACCGCCGGCGCCAGCGGCCGGCGTGACCCCCGCGTTGACGGTAATCGACGCCTTTGACTGCTTACCCGAGGGGTCGGATGCCGTCACGGTGATCGTCTGCCGACCGGCTATCTTGGTCAGCGTCCACTCGAACGGCGCGGCGCTGGACTGGGCATGAAGACCCATGGGCGCGACGGAAACCGTGACGCGACTGACCTTGCAGGCGTCGCTGGCCTGAACGCTAAGCGTGAACGTGCCGGCGACGTGGGCGTTGTCGGCCGGGGCCAGGATCTGCACGAGCGGCGGATCGTTGTCTGGCTGACACCCGAACGGGGTCGGCTTGATGCCCCCGGTCCACAGTCCCAGCCGATCCCGCATCATTTGATAGGAGTTTTGTTTTGCGCGGTTGCAATGATCGTTCTGGATGTTGTTGTCGACGGCTTCAAAGCCGTCGCAGTCCGGACAAATAGTCGGGTCCATGATATCCCGCGTGCTGAGGGTGTGCTCAAGCCCCACCAAATGGGCCTGTTCCTGAGCGATGATGATCGCGGTCTCCTTGGCGTTCTTGCCGCCGAGAAAGGTGTAGGCGACACCCCCGTCGAGATCGTCGCACAGGAACGGCGCGATTCCGGCGACGTTGTTCGCAGCGTCACACCAGGCACCGCCCCCCGAGCTAATCACCTCTGTATAGAAGGTGCCCGACGTGGGTCGGGTCAGCGTGAATACGACATTGAAGTCGGCGTACCACCGGTCCAGGTACGCCTGAACCTGCCGCTGACAATCCGGCAGCGTCGAGGCGAAGTCACAGACGAACTTGGGAGCAGTCTTTTGGCAAGGATTCGGATTGGTTTTCGGGAGGGCGTGACCGTCCGCGTAGGCAAGGTAAAAGACCTTGGGCGCGCCGGTCGAGCCGGGATCCGCCGGCGCCTGCAAGAAGTCCTGGGCAGGCAAGAGGTCCTGGGCAGGATCGGTGGGCGTCACCAAATCGCCGGAGAGCTCAGGTGCGACAATATCCGACGACTGGGCCGACGCCGTGGCCCCCTCCTCGTCCCCGCCAAAGTTGGAAAGGCACCCCGCGAAACCGAAGACGACGGCGACCATGACGCTGGCAAAAGACGCCACCCCGATGTCTGGCGATTGCCGAGGAGGACACACAATTTCAGTTTTGAGTGACACGGGATCCCTGTTTCATCGTCACTTCGTCGAAGTTGCTTGACGGTGCGGCGCATCGAGCCGCAGGATCCCTGCGAATGCCCGACGCAGAGCAATTTATCAGCGACTTTCATGCCAAGAACCAGGCCTCCCTGGATCGCCACCTTGTGGCCTTCAAGGCGGCCCTTGCCAAGGAGACGCTGGACGTCGTCGACTTCTTGCGGCTCGCCATGAAGGATGCGATCGAGTCGGCGGAGGTGGCCGCGCTGTGGTTCGCCGACTGCGAGGACCTGCGCATGAAGATTGGTTTCGCGGAGCAGTGCGGGGGTGCCGCGGCGCACTTCCACCTGATAGCGGATCGTATCGCGGCGCTCGGCGCCGAACCGTTCGATCCGCGCGGTGGCGGTTATTCGCGATTCTTCGGTTTCCTGAGGAGCCTGCAGACTCCGGAAGAGCGTGCGGCGGCTGGCCTGGTCACCCTGCGCACGTTCAACATGGGCCGCCTGTCGGTGTTCGCCGACCTTTGCGAGGCACGGGGAGACGGGGAAACGGCGGCCATCTTTAGAGATCGTATCGCCGCCGACGAGCGGCGCGTGTTCGAGGCGGGTTGGCGACTTCTGATCGCGAACGGCGCCACCGAAGAAAGCCAAGCTCGTGGCCGGCGTGCGGCGTTTCGCATCGTCGAGCTCGCCGCCGAGGCCTGCGATCCCTTACAACTGCGCAAGGCGCTGCCCAAGCGGAGGAGCGTACCCAACCCGCCGGCCCCGGCCGCTTCCTCCTGAACTTGCCTCATTCGCCAACATTTCGATCGGGGTTCGATCGGGTCAGGCATCTAGCGCGCTTCGGCTCGCTTGCTATAGTTGCAGGTCGCCATGGCATCCGAGGGACAGGTCGTTCTTCCCTCGCAATTCGGCCGCTACACCCTGCTCCAGCGTCTGGCCACTGGCGGAATGGCGGAGGTCTTCCGCGCCAAGATCGTCTCATCGCACGGGTTCGAGAAGATCATCGTCATCAAGCGGATCCTGCCGCACCTGGCAGCCGACCGAACCTTCGTCACGATGTTCATCGACGAGGCGAAACTCACGGCCCAGTTGACTCACCCGAAGGTCGTTCAGGTCCTGGACTTCGGGGAGGTGGCCGCCCAGTACTTCATCGCGCTCGAGTTCATTGACGGATACGACGCGCTGGCCCTCTTGCGGGCGGCCGCGCAGAAGCGCGTCCGGGTCCCGTTGGCGCTGGTGGTGTTCATCGTCGCCGAGATTCTCGACGCGCTTGACTACGCCCACACTGCATCCGACATGGAGGGGCGTCCCATGCGGCTCGTGCACCGGGACATCTCGCCGTCCAACATTTTCATTTCGCGCCACGGCGACGTCAAACTGGGCGATTTCGGCATCGCGCACGCGAGCGACCGCGAATCGAAGACCCAGGCGGGCACGCTGAAGGGCAAGTACGGCTACATGTCGCCCGAACAGGTCACGGGCAGCGGGGTTGACTGTCGATCGGATCTGTTCGCCGTCGGGATCGTCCTGGCGGAGGCGTTCATGGGTCGACGCCTATTCACCGCGCGAAACGATCTGGACGTTCTGCTGATGGTCCGGGACGGACGACTCGACCGCCTGAACCGATACGGCCACGATGTCCCCGCCGACTTGGACCGAATTGTTCGCACCGCGTTGAGGCGAGACGTCGACGCCCGCTATCAGACCGCGGCCGAGTTTCGCGACGCCCTGTTCGACTATCTGTTCGCGCAGAAGCTTCGGGTGGGTCCCGCCGATCTCCGTGCGTTCATGAACGACGTGTTCGACGAATCATCGGACGCGATGTCGCGCGTCCAAAGGCAGGGACGCCGATTGTCGGAGCCGCTTTCACAGTCAAGCGCGCCCGCGGTGGGCGACCGTCCGACTGCGCCCGTTGCCGTGGACGCTGGACTCAACCGGTCAGCGGGCCGTCGAGGGCCGACTCCGATACCGGAGGTCATGCCCACGACCACGGCGCCGCGGGGGCCAACCGCGCCGATCGAACCGAAGGGTCCGATCGGCCCGACGATCGTTCCGACGATCCTCCCGACCGCGAACGCTACCTCCTCGGCCAGCCCCCCAGTCGCGGCGGCGGTCACGGCGGTCGCCGCACCCCCGCTCGATCCGCGAATTCCGGCCGCGGAGCCGGCGCATCGCCCGGCGGCCGTTCCCGGCTCGCCCTTGGCCGAGGCGTTGTCGGCCAGTGAATTCGCGCTCATCGATCTAGACCAATGGGATATCTCGGCGCAGCATTCGTCGGCGCGCGGCACCGGATGGACGCCGATCTCGGCGGTTCCTGCGCGGGTGCCGTCACTTCCGGAGTCCCGAACCAACCCCGGCGGCGCGCCACTTGGACCCAGCCTCTCCAACACCAAGACCGATATAGGACGGTTCACGTCGGGCGCGCCGAATCGCCCGCCGGACAGCGCCGGAGATCTCGGCGCCATCTCGGCCATGCGCATCTTCGCCGACGTGACGGTGGCGGGTGAAACGGGTTTGTTGCGATTCGAACGACGTCGAGCCGGCGACGAAGCGCTACCCCACCCCGACCCGACGCCAACGGACGAAATCAAGGAGGTCTTCCTGGCGTCGGGAGCGCCCGAATCGGTCAACTCCAGCGTCCCTTCAGAACGTTTCGGCGCTTATTTGGTGTCACGCGGAGTATTGCGCGTCGCGGAGTTGGAAATGGCGCTCGGCATGTTGCCCCATTTTTCGGGCAAGCTAGGGGACACTCTGGTGGGTCTCGGCCTGATGCGACCCCTCGACGTCTTTCGTCAACTGTCGCAGCAGGTGCGGGATCGGGTGATCGATTTGTTTCGCTGGTCGCAGGGGACCTTCTCGTTTTTTCGGGGCGTCACGAACGCCCAGGACAGCTTCCCCCTGGGCCTCGATGGGTTCGAGATTCTGGGCGCGGGCGTCCTCACCGTCCCGGCCGAGGATCTGGAGCAGCGATTCTCGTCGCTGCGGGACAGTCGTCCCAGGCGGACCGACCGGCGCCAAATCGATCCCGATGCCTTTCGTCTCGGACCGACCCCCCGCGAAGTGCTCACGTTGCTCGACGGTGAGCGCACGCTGGGCTCCTGGATCACGCAGTTCACGTCACCCGACGAACGCGCGACGTTTCTGCGATCGTTGTATTTGCTGATCGAAACCGATCTGGCCGAATTGGATTGAGATCGGAGCCGAGTGGGTAGGTGGCTAGGCCGGCTGCTGTTGGGTCATGCAGTGCAGGGTCCCCAGGCCCCACACCAAATCCACGGCATGAATTCCGACGACCTTCCGCTGGGGAAAAAGCGCGGCCAGGATGCCCAACGCCTCGCGGTCGGCGGGATCGTTGAACGTCGGCACCAGCACGGCCGCGTTCCCGATGTAGAAATTGGCGTAACTGGCGGGCAAGCGCGTTCCGTCGAACACAACCGGCGCGGGCATAGGCAACGAGACGACGTCCAGACGTTCGCCGGCCGCATTGGCCATGCTGGACAAACGCTCGCGGCTCTCTGCCAGCGGTCGATAGTTGACGTCCGACGGATTCGCCTCCTGCGCGATAACCACCGTGCGCGGACCGACGAAACGGGCCAGATCGTCGACGTGCCCGTGCGTGTCGTCGCCGGCGATGCCTTGCCCCAGCCAAAGAACATTGCGCGCCCCGAGGTGATCTCCGAGTGCCCGCTCGATCTCCCGACGCGAGACCCCGGGGTTCCGCGCCTGTACGGGACTGAGCAGGCATTCCTCCGTGGTCAACAAAGTGCCAGCGCCGTCGACGTCGATGCTCCCTCCCTCGAGGACCATCTGTCGTGGCTTGGCGCGCGGGCCGGTGCCCGTCGGCGTCACCTGGGGCACGAACCGACGCAAGCGCAACTGCTTGGCCAGGCGCCCGGGGACGGCATCGTCGCGGAGATGATTCGGGTACTTGGCCCAACCGTTGAATTTCCAGTCGGTGATGGCCACGTCACCGTCGCGAGCGCGCCGCACGAACAGGGGACAGGTGTCACGAGTCCAGCTCCTGTCGGTGGGCACGCGGAAGAAATCAACCTGACCCGCGTCGACGCTGACGCGAGCCAAGACCGCGCGCGCGCGCGCCTCGGCGGCCACATCGTTCACCAAAATGCGCACGCGCTCGCCCTCCACCAGATGGCGCACCACCTCGCCGTAAACCCAGCGAATGGGGGCGAGCTTCCCCGGCCAGTCGCGGGGCTCGTGGGGCCAAGCGATCCAGGTCGCCTCGTGGTCCTCCCATTCGGCGGGCATCCGATATCCAAGCGCCGTCGGGGAGGACGTATCGGAGCCAGAGCCCACGACCTTCATCAGTCTTTGAAACGGCGGGTGATCCCGCCGTAGGCGTCGATGCGCCGATCGCGCAAGAATGGCCAGTGTCGGCGCACCGTCTCCTGATGTCGCCGATCACACGTGACTATCAAGATTTCCTCGTCGGTTCTGGAAGCCTCGGCCAGGACGACGCCAAAGGGATCGCACACGAACGAGCCGCCCCAAAATTCAATTCCCCCGGCCGGGGAGCCGTTCGCGGACCCCGTTGTGGAGGCCCCCGGGCTCGCTGGCCCGGTTGTCGCCTCGTGACCAACGCGATTGACGGCCGCCACGTAGACACCGTTCGCGATGGCGTGCGAGCGCTGAATCGTCCGCCAAGCATCGGACTGCGCAGGACCGAATTCGGCTTTTTCGGCGGGGTGCCAACCGATCGCCGTCGGGTAGAACAGGACGTCCGCGCCGTCCAGCGCCGTCAACCGCGCGCCCTCGGGATACCATTGATCCCAGCACACCAACGTGCCCACGCGACCCACGTCGGTGTCGACCGCCGAGAATCCCAGGTCTCCCGGCGTGAAATAGAACTTCTCGTAATACAGGGGATCATCGGGGATGTGCATCTTCCGGTACATGCCTGCGATCTGGCCGCTCGGGTCGATGGTCACGGCCGTGTTGTGATACAGACCCGCCGCCCGCCGCTCGAACAGCGACGCGATGATCACCACCTGGGACTCCCGCGCGACGATACCCAAGGCTTGGGTGCTGGGCCCAGCGATGGGCTCCGCCAGATCGAAGTTCGCGTGGTCCTCGGTCTGGCAGAAATACCGACTGCGAAACAACTCGGGGAGACACACGATCTGCGCGCCCCGAGCCGCCGCCTCGCGCACCTTGGCCACCGCGCGTTCGAGATTCACAGCCGGATCGGCGGCGCAACGCATCTGCACCAGTCCCAGCTTGAATGTCTGCGGTGCCGCGGTGGGGACCATTTTCGCCTCGTACTATGCCGATCCTAGAGCATCATGCAACCAAGGATATTGGCGATTAGGCGGTCCCCGGCCGCGCGCGCGGCGGTTGCGTGCCGCTCGGTCTCGGCGACGACCAGCGCAGGACCATCGGGACCACGGGCCGCCCGCACGAATTCGGCATCCTCGACAACCCAGCGGCGCGCAATGTCGGCGTCGACCTCGACGTGAAACTGAAGCCCGAAGGTCCGCGCGCCAAGCCGGAACGCCTGGTTCGCACAGCGGGGCGTGGACGCTAGGTGTACGGCCCCAGCGGGAAGGTCGAAGGTGTCGCCATGCCAGTGCAGAACCGTTTCCTCCGCCTTCAGGCCAGCCGACGCGGGTTCGCGATCCCGGCTCAAGAACGTTGCGAGGCCCCAGCCCACCTCGCGCCAGGGCACCTCGCGGCCCTCGTCGTCGCGACCGACGTTCGGGTAGACGCGGGCGCCGGCCGCATGCGCCAGCAACTGCGCGCCCAGGCAGATGCCCAGCACGGGCCGGCCGTCACGAAGAGCGCCCCGGATGAGCGCAATCTCGGCGGACAGGAATCCGTAACGCGGATTATCCCGTTCGCCGACGCCCATCCCACCTCCCATCACGACCAGCAGCTCGTCATCCCCAACCAACGCAGGCACGGCGTCGCCAGCGTAGACGTGGCGGATCGCGACGGCGACGCCACGTGCCGCGCATAGATCGGCGATACGGGCGGGGCCCTCCATCGCCACGTGCTGGATCACCATCGCGCGCATCTCGGAGCGAGTCTAAATTACAACGGCGGGACAAAACCACCCGATGACGCCCAATTGGGCGACGGTGCCTCGATGGTCATCACTTCCCTCGTGACGGGGTGGCGGAATCGCACCATCGCCGCGTGCAGATGTAGTCGCTGGGACGGCGGTCCGCCGGCTGGCTTATCAGCAATCGCATCGATCGCCCCGACGCCACCGTAGCGATCATCACCGACGATGGGAAATCCCGCCGAAGCCAAATGAGCGCGAACCTGGTGGGGTCTGCCGGCGTGCAATCGCGCCTCCAGTAGGGCCGTCCCTGGTCCACGCCCGACAACCCTCCATTCGGTCGCGGCCGGTTGCGGCTGGCGCCCGGTCCCAACCCGAACCGACCGCCCCCGACGGCCGCTTCGTCCAATGGGCGCGTCAATTCGTCCGGTGTCCGCCGGCGCGCCCCACACCTCGCACAGATATCGTTTCTCGCAGTCAGCAGCGCCAAGCGCGCCACGCAAACCGGTCCATACCTTCCGCGAGCGCGCCGCGATCAGAACGCCGCTCGTCGCCGTATCCAGGCGGTGTCCGAGGCCCCCTTCAAGGGGATTGGGCGACGCGTCGGCGCAACTGGGAAATCGCGCGACAATGCCGTTCGCCACCGTACCCCGTTCGTCCACGCGCAGCGGATGGGAGGGCACGCCGGGCGGTTTGTCGATCGCGACGAGATGCTGGTCCTCATAGATGACCACCACCTTGACTAACGCGTCGGGCAGGATCGCGGTGGCCAATGGCGCGAGACGCCCTATCTCGACGATGGTGCCCGCCGACAGCGAGACTCCCTTTCGCGCCGGCAGATGGTCCACCCTGATGACTCCAGCCGCGATCAATTTTCGCGCGGTCGCCCCGCTGACCTCGGCGCACGCGGCGACAAAACGGTCGAGGCGCATTCCCGCCCTCGCCGGGTCGACCACAAATCGCTCCGCCGTCTTGACGTCGTCCCCCGCGGTTGTCCCCCGGCCCATCCCAGGTGGCTTGTGTGCGCGACCCGCGCCGCTCACTTCTTCTTCGGGGCGGGATTCGCAGTCGTCGGCCCCTTGCCCGCCGGCTTGGACGGTGTCCTCTCGTCGTCCCGATCGCGATTCCTGTCGCCCCGCGCATTGGCCACCACGGCGCGAGGAGCCCCGGCTCTCCCACCCACGGGCGATGTCACCCCGTGCTCGCGGACAGCGGCTCGCTCTCCGACCTTCACCCCGGGCTTGGCGACCGTCCTTTGCGCTTGGTGGGCCACGGAGCGGTCCCGGTCACCCCGATCGCTCGCCTTGTCGCCGCCCTTCTGCGCACTGCCACGACTCGACGACTGAGCGCCACGGTCGCGGCGAGGTTCGAGCGACAACCCCTGGGCCAGCTCATGCGGGCTCGGACCCACCGGCGAATAGACCACGATCTTCTGCCCAGGCTGAAGTTCCGTGTTGTACGAAAATCGATTAATCCGCGCCAGATCCCCCGTCGTCAGGCCGTACCGGCGCCCGATGCGCGCCAATGTCTCGCCCGCCCTGGCTTCGATGACCAGGCGCTTCTTCCCACGACGCGCGGCCTCCAACTCCAAGAATTCCTGTGAGCCCAGCGTCACGACGCGCACCCGCGCCGGATCCAGAAGAACGATCTGCGTCGGATCGAAATCCTTGCGCACGAAGATCTGCAACACCATCTTCGGATGCAGCTTCGCGCCGGGGTCCAGGTTGTTCCAGTCAACGAGATCGTCGGGACGAACGGCCACGGCCTCGGCGATATCATCCAACGTGTCGCCGTCGCGCGTTCGATAGAACACCCGGTCGCGCCCTTCGTAGTTGAACACCCGATCGGGCACTGCCACCAGGATCTCCTCGTCGTCCCCGGCGGCACCGGGTGTCCCTCCCTCGGAACCGTCGTCCGAAGAGATCGCCGCCGTTCCGTGCAATCCCGCCCTGTCCCCGGCCGCCGACCCCGCTTCCTTGCCAGCCACCTTGCCCGATTTCTGTGGGACAAGGATGGCGATTCCAGCTCGCAATTCGCTCGAATCCTTGACACCGTTCAGGCGACGCAACTCACGGACGGTCGTCCTCGCCGCCTTCGCCACTTCATCCAGCGTTTCGCCAAAACGTAAGGTCACCGTCTCGAAGCGATCCCCGGAAGCGCGCGATCGTTCGAACGATTGCGCGAACAGCGATGCCGTTCCCACGGGCACTTTCACCTCGTACTTGCCACGATCGGGTGGCGTCCTATCGCGCACGATCTGAGGGTTGAGCGCGGTCATCACTTCTGGTCGGGTTCCGATCGCACGCGCCACCGTCGCCAGGGCAGTCCCCGCAGGCACATCGACTCGGTCGTACGCGAACGGCGGGTCGGGAACGATGTCGCCGAATCCAAACGCGTCCAGGTTATGGCCTACGATCGCCGCTGCCAGGATCTTCGGCACATACAGGCTCGACTCCCAGGGCAAGCCAGCCTCGTGCCGGCACAGTTCCCAATAGTCGTTCGTGTTGTATCGCGTGATGGACTTCAAAACGGCGCCGTATCCCGCGTTGTAGGCCGCGAAGACCAGATGCCAAGACCCGAAACGCACGTACAGATCTTTTAGATAGCGGGCGGCAGCCTCCACCGATCTCTCGGGATCGCGGCGCGCGTCGACCCAGTAACCGACCTCCAACCCATACGCGCGAGCAGCGCCCGGCATGAACTGCCAAACTCCCCCGGCCCCCACGGGCGATCGCGCGCCGGTCTCGAACCCGCTTTCCACCATCGCGACGTATACGAGATCCCTCGGCAGGCCATCGTGCTCCAACGCGGCCTCGAACAGAGACCGAAACCGACCCGCGCGACGGATCCAGTTGCCCATCACGGCACGCCCGCGCGGATCGTTCTTGAAGTAGTCGAGGTAACGCAGGACCTGCGGATCCCATCGGACCGGGAGTTCCGGCAGCTTCAAGGAACGCAACCAATCCGAATCCGGGCTCGGCAAGGGGCGCGGCGCCGTGAGCGTGGTCTCGGGAGCCCGCAGCGCTTCCGGCACATCACCTGTGCCCTCCCAACGCCCGGGAAGCGACGGCGGCGTCTCTTGCACCGCGTCCGCATCGGCCGTGGAAGTCGGGTTTGCCCCGGCTCGTGGAAACGCTTGTTCTTCGAAGCGTCGCAATTCCCCCAGTTCGGGACTCTCCGCGCCCTCGTCCACCGGCACGCCCCTCACGGCCCGTCGCTGAGATAGGCTGGCCTCACCGGGTGTGGTCTGTCCGGTACTGGCGCCCCTGTTCGGGTTCGCGGAAGGATGCTCGCCCGACATCTTTCCGACGGACGCGGCTCGGGCCTTCGGGCGTGTCGCGTCCTTCGGCACCTCCGCGGCGCTGGCTTCGAAATGTCCCAGCGCGGACAACAACGCGGACATCAAAAGGCCGCCGCATGCGCGCGCATGCCTGCCCGACCGAGCCGCTCGGGTGCCCATAAGAGCCGGATCGTACCGGACGCGCGAGTCTCCTGCCAAAAACCATCGTGTTGCCCGTATTGCTAGTCCCCAAAGGTGAGCTACACTGCGACCATGCCCTTTGGCATGGGTTTCGGCGAACTGGTTTTGATCCTGGTGATCGTATTGGTGGTGTTCGGCTCCACCAAGCTTCCCCAATTGGGGGATGGGCTTGGCCGCGCCATCAAGAACTTCAAGCGCTCGGTCGGCGCCCTGAACGAAATCGACGTCACACCGCGTCCCGCGGACAAGCCGATCGAAAAGACCGCCGCTCCGGGCGGAAGCCCCAGCGAACCCTCGCCCAAGCAGTCGAGCAAGTAGTCGAGCAAGAGCTCGAACACGCCGTTGACGCCGGCGACCTCGGTCGTCGCGCAACGGAAGATCGCTTCATGCGCGATCGAACGAGACCACCATTTGTCAGGTCCCGGTCCTGGGACCTGGTGTGCGCGGGCCCCGGCTTGAGACGTTGTTTATGTCGTAAGTTATTAATATTATTATGTAATATATGGGTAACCAGAACATTATGGTCTTTAATCTTACAGTATTGACCATGTTATTTTCTCGTGACACAATTAGACAATGACGACCGCTCGCACCATCAAGCGCTACGCAAATCGCAAGCTTTACGACACCCGCGACAGCCGTTACGTGACGTTGGACCACATCGCCGCGATGGTCCGAGCCGGTGACGATGTGAAGGTTGTCGACAACACGACGCGTGCGGACCTAACCACGGCTACGCTGGCTCAGATTATCTTCGAGGAAGAAAAGAAGACTCCCCGCCTCACGGTTGCCGGCTTGCGTAAGATCATCCAGGGCGGTATGGCGGCTCTCGGTGGGGTCCCGGCTCCTCCCGCGCCCAACGGAGCAATTCCTCCGCCCTCGGTTCCCTGAATCGGACCCTTCGGCTCAGAAATCGAAGCCGGCGGACAGCGACGCCGAACGCTGGGTGCCACTCGTGTCTCGGGCCCCATTGGTTGCGACGCGTTGATCCCGACTCGTCCCCGCAGGAGCGACGGAAATTTCCGCCACCAGGAACAACATCGCCAGTCTCAACTTGGCGCCCCCGAACACGCGATTGCGCGTGATGACGTCCTGCCGCGGAAACCTGAAGTTGGCGCCAAGATCGGCGGCCGTGCCGAACTGACTGACCGGGCAACCGGCCAATGGCCCGGATCGCGGATCCGTGGGCCGTGCCTGTTGCAACGTTGCCGCATCGCACCCCGGAGTGCCGTCGATGACGCCGCTTCGAGCATCGATGAAAAGGAAGTCCCAGCCCACGAAGGGCTCTACGCGCGCAGTCCCGGCCAAGCTGAACGCCTTTGAGACGAGGACGTCGACGCTGCCCACGGTCAAGGTGACTTGACTCGTGCCTACGAGTTGCGAAACCCCTGCGCGGACGGCCACCGACGGAAGTGTCCAAGCATGGAAACCTTCGTGCAGCGCCACCTTCAAGTAACCCTGGATGGCCCACATGCCCGACTGAAGGACATTCACGGCGCCCACGCCCCATTCGAGGGCGGGGACCGGATACCACATGCCTCGCCGTACGAAGGCGCCGATCGTCGTCAGCCAAGCGTCGGGACGGCTGAAGGCCGGGTTCGACGGGGTGACGCCCTCGACGCCGTTCCAGAAGGATTTGTCGCGACTGATCTGCGTCATGCCCAGCTCGGCGGAAACCTGGAAACCCGCGAAGCCCAGCGTATCGGCGGGGGTCTGCAAACGCGGCGCGACCACCACGCCTAGCTCGGACATCAAGCTTCGGAATCGTGACGCGGCTTCGGGGTCCGCGGACAAGTTGACCGTGGTCGACGCCGCGGACTGCGTGATCCACGGGCAGGCCATCCCGCCTGATGTCGGGCACAGGTTGACGAGCCTAAGATCGTTGCGCTCGGCGCGCGCCCGCCCTGGCCGGCCGAACGTAGTCGCAACCGCCAGCACGCAGCCTAGGATGAACGTGGGCATTCGTCTCATCCACGGGCGGCCCATGCCGCTACGGTACGGTCCCGCGCGAAACCGTGTCAAGGATGTCGACCGTCCCCACCGCCCCCCGTCCCCTTCTCGGCCATGCCCCTTCTCGCTTGGCCGATGTCCATCGCGGCCCATGCCCATCGCAGCCGTGCCTCATCCGTGCCTCGGCGGCATGGCGGTCTCCGTTGGGCGCTGGTAGGTTCGGCCCGTGAGTCGACTGGTATCGACGGTGCTGGAATTCGCGCTGGCGGGTATCGTCGCCGTGGCCGCGCTGGCCACGCCGGCGCTGCAGAAGCCCGTCGTGACCGGGTTGCTGGTCGCGCTGGTGCTCGGCGGCATGGTGGGGCTGTACCGCAGGCCCTTCGAAAGATTCGCGGGCCTCCGATACTTGCACCGAACCCAGAACCCGCGTCGGGCGCGGCGGCTGCAGATCGGAATGGTGATTGCTGTTGCCGCGGGCCTGGGCGGGCTCGGGCTGTTCTTCTTCGCGCGCGGCCGGAATCGAACGGTCGAAACCGTTGCGATTTTGATCGTGCTCGCCTGTGGGTTGGCCGTCGTCCTGTTTTTCCTGTTGCGGCTGTTCTCGGTCTTCACGACGGTTTCGACCATGGGAGTCGTGTTGGGCGTGACGTCGCTGATCGTCGTACTAGCCGTGACGAGCGGGTTTCAGCGCGAATTCCAGGAGAAGGTGCTGGCGTTGAACGCCCACCTCATCGTGATTCCCTATGGGGATGTGGACGTCGACAGTGTGGAGGCGGACGAGATCGAAACCAAGCTACGGGATCTGCCCGGCGTCGTCCGGCGCGCCAAGTTCTTGTTTTCGGCGGGCGAAGTGATGATCGGCAACATCGGCGCCAACCTGAAGGGCATCGATCTCGATCAGGGCGCCGACGATCTGAGGCGCGCTTTGATTGACGGCTCCGTCCAGGATCTCGCCAAGCCGGCCCACTGCGCCGTCGCTGCGGCCACGGCAACAGCCACGGATGACGGCGGGAGGGTGGAGGCAGCTGGGCGAATCATCCTGGGCAATGAGCTGGCGCATCGGCTGCGACTGAAGATCGGCGACTGCGTGTCGATCATGGTGCCGTTCAGCAACGCCGGAGACGCGGCGCCGCCTTCGTTCCTGTTCAAGGTTGTCGGTCGGTTCCAGATGGGATTCAACGAATACGATACGAGGCTGGCCTACGTCAGCCTGGCGGATGCCAGAAAGCTGGCGAGTGCGCGGCAATCGGTCTTCGGCGTCGAGTTGCGCTTCGCCGATCCGCAGCAGGCGATTCCCATGGCCAAGGAGGTGCGTCGTCGGCTGGACGGCCCGTATCGCGTAGTGGATTGGCAGGAATTGAATCACAACCTGTTCACGGCTCTAAAAATGCAGAAGGTGATCATTTCGTTGTTGCTGGTGCTGATCATCCTGGTGGCCGCGTTCAACATCATCGCTTCCCTGACGATGATTGTTCTGTCGAAGGTCCGCGAGATCGCGATCATGAAGTCGATGGGCGCGCCATCCGCGATGTTGGCGCGTTTGTTCTTAGTCGCGGGAACCAGTGTGGGTGGCGTCGGCACCGTGCTCGGGATAGCCTGCGGCCTGATGGTGTGCGGCCTGGCGCAGCTCTATGGTTATCCGCTGGATCCGAAGGTCTATCTGATTGGTCGGCTGCCCGTGGACATCGCCCCGCGTGAGATCGTAGCCGTCGCGGCCGCCACGCTGGCGATTTGTGTATTGGCCACGCTGTATCCCTCTTTGCGCGCCAGTCGGATGCGCGCGGTCGACGGTTTGCGGTACAACTGACGCCATTTCCAGTCACCGGTGAGTTGTGATGCCGCGGTGTCGTCACTCTCAAACATCAGGCAGTCGCCGCGCAAACAGGAGACGAAATGCGAAGAAAGCTGCACACGGGAACCTGGCCGACCCTGATTGGAGCCGTCGCGATTCTGTTTTGTCGCGAGGCGGTTGGAGCCACGACCAAGAATCAGGCGGAACCGAAGGAGACTGATAAAATGGCGACCAAGGCGATCGAGAAGATCAAATGGGGCGAGACGGACGGCAGGCAAGTCGATCTTTACACGCTGACCAACAAGCACGGCTTGTTCGCCAAGATCACAAACTACGGCGGAATCGTCGTGGAGCTGCACGTCCCCGACAAGAAGGGCAAGCTGGGCGACATCACTTTCGGATACGACAATCTCGGCGACTATGTGAAAAAGACGCCGTACTTCGGCGCGACGGTCGGCCGGGTGGGCAATCGCATCGCGGACGCCAAGTTCGAGCTGGAGGACAAGACTTACAAGCTGGCTGCCAACAACGGTGCCCACCATCTGCACGGTGGCAAGAAAGGCTGGGACAAGGTGGTATGGGACGCCGAGTCCATGGAAACGCCCAAGGGCCCCGCGCTCAAGCTGACCTATGTCTCGAAGGACGGCGAGGAGGGTTACCCAGGAACCGTCACCGCGACCACCGTCTACACGCTGACCAACAGGAACGAGCTCGACATCGACATGACCGCGACGACCGACAAGACCACCATCGTCAACATGGTCCACCACACATACTTCAACCTTGGTGCCGGGACGGACCCAGACAGTGACATCAAGGATCACGTGCTGACCTTGCACGCGGCCAAGTACACGCCAGGGATGCCACCAGATGGCAAGGTGGTTCCGGTGGTGGGAACCCCGTTCGACTTCACCAAGCCCAAAGCCATCGGCAAGGATCTGCAGGCGGCGGGATCCCCGGGAACGGGTGCGCCCATCGGATTCGATTCAAACTGGATCGTTGACGGCGCCCCAAACAAGATGCGGCCGGTGGCGCGCGTCGAGGACCCGAAGTCAGGGCGCGTGATGACGATCGAGGCGAATCAACCGGGCGTCCAATTCTACTCGGGCATCTTTCTGGACGGAACCACGAAGGGCAAGGGCCGCGCGCACCCGCAATACAGCGCGTTTTGTCTCGAGACCCAGAAGTTCCCGAACGCCATCAACGTTCCCGCCTGGCGTGATCAGGTCATCCTGAAGCCCGGTCAGACCTACAAACACGGGATGGTCATCAGATTCACCACGACAAAATAGGGGCTCGGGTGAATCGTCGCACCGCGGGACGATTCGCCGAAGGTCGTCGATCAGAGGCGAGGAGCCGCGCCTGGCGCCGTGGCGGCGGCGGTCGGCGCGGTCGCGGCGGTCGCGGCGGGATCGGTTCCGCCGGCCTTGGCGGCGTCGTATTTCGACGGACATTTAGCCATGATGCCGTCGGGGACGATCTGCAGAACATTGTCGGGACCGATGGTCCCCTTCGCCACGACCTCGGCGCCGGACTTGAACGTGTCCGGAACCAGGCCCGAGTAGTTCGCGCTGATCACGGCCGCCGCGCGCGGGGGGCGGCTCTCGATCTTGAAACGATATTGCAGGGTGCCCCGCCCCTGTTCGATCGAATCCTTGACCACATGACCATGTACCTGCAGGCGCTTGGAGCGCAAGGCATCGGGCGCGGCCATCACTTCGTCGACGTGCTTGTAGTACTCGGCTCCCTCTTTCATCGATCGCGACAACAAGAAGCCGACCGCGCCCGTCACCGCGACCACCGACAAAACGATCTTCCAGGCGGCTCCCCGGGCAGGCGCACCCCCATCAGCGGTTTGGGACATACGACAAGGTTAGCCCTATGCGCCGCGGATTCAAGCAATGCGCGCTCGACCATCGAATTCCCCGCGCCGATGCGTTATCGAAAAACGCGTCAGCGGGAACCTTTGGAACGGCTCTTCATGCCCGCGATCTGGTGAAAATAGCGGCAGAACATTTCGATTCCCCCGCGGGCCTGCCCCCAGTCGAAGTTCTCGTTGATCGCGTGATAGCCATGTTCGGGCAGCGACAATCCAAGAAAGATCACCGGCGCGCGCAGCAACTTCCGCATCGTCAAGACGGCACCGATCGACCCGCCTTCACGCGTAAAACCAGGCTCCTTTCCAAAGGTTTCACGCATGGCCACCACACCGGCGGCGTTGTAGGGGCCCCCGAGCGGCGCAAGATAGGGACTAAGGGACGCCTCGTGTTCGACGTGGGCGTCCGGAGCCCGTTTCTTGATGAACGCCTTGATCAGTTTGAACACGGCGGATGGGCGCTGATCGGGAACCAGCCGCGTCGAGAGTTTGGCCTCCGCACGATGGGGAACGATCGTTTTGATGCCGGGCCCAGAGTAGCCACCGACGATGCCGTGCACCTCGAAGGTGGGCCGCGCCATGATGGCCTCCATCACCGCCAGATCGTTCCGAAAGGGCCGGAGACTGCCAAGCTCGTGGGCGGCTTTGAACCGGCGCGACGAGAAGCCGGCCCGCGAGAAGCCCTTTCTTTCGGACGCGGTCAGCTTGCGGACATCGTCATAGAATCCGGGAATCCTGACCCGTCCCGTGCGCGCATCGACACACTCCGCGATGAGGGCCGCCAATTCGGCGACCGGATTGCGCGCGGCACCCCCCGTCGTACCTGAGTGAACGTCCTTGGCGCCGGTCCGCAAGGTCACGGTGAATCCCATCAATCCGCGCAGGCCGTAAGGGATGGAAGGTCGGCCCGCGGCGGTCCAGATCGTGTCCGAAACGACCACGGATTCGGTAGCGAACGGCGGGCGACCGGCGGCGGGCGCCCCAACGATGGCGTCGGCCAGACCGCGAGCGAAGTTCGGGCTGCCGATCTCCTCCTCCAGTTCCCACAGGAATTGGATGTTCACCCGCGCGTTGGTCTCAAGCGCCAGGCGCGCGCCGTAAAGGGCGGCCAGGGCGGGCCCCTTGTCGTCGGTGGAACCGCGCGCGAAATAGCGATCGCCATCGCGCGTGAACGAGAAAGGTGGCGTCAGCCATTCGGCGGCGTCCGCCGGCTGCACGTCCAGGTGGTTGTATATCGTCACGGTGGGAAACGACGGATCGCGAATCACGCGCCCCACGACGAGCGGATTGCCGG
>JADGRC010000359.1 GCA_017881245.1 Pseudomonadota bacterium | reverse complement strand
GAACCTGACCGAGACCGCGCCTGCCGAAGGACCCGTGGATGGCAGTTCCGGGCGTCCATGTTCCTGTTGCTGGCGGCATCATGTAGCACGGGCTCCCCGGCATCCTCCGGGCCGCCTGCTTCGGGGGGCGCCGCGGTACCAACGGGCGGAAGCCCGGTCGGCGGGTCGTTCGGCAGCGGCGGATTTCTGGTCGCTACCGGTGGCCGCACAGGATCAGGCGGCAGCGATTCGGCAGGGGGGCCGGCCCCCGCATCGGGAGGAGCCGGCGCGGGCTCGACCGGCGGCGGACCTGGCAGCGGAGGTTCTGTCAGCGGCGGCACCGGTGGCGGCGAGGCGAGCGGCGGGCGCGGCGGAGGGGGCGCGGCGAACAACACCGCGAGTGGTGGTGCTGGCGCCAAGGCAGCCGGAGGGGGCGGCGCAGCCGGAGGCGGCGGCCCGGCCGGAGGGGGCGGAGCTGGCTCGGGCGGCGTAGGTGGTACAGGCGGCGGACGATCAGGAACTCCGAGCGCGGGCTGCGGCAAGTCCGGTCGTCCCGCTGGAGGAATGGTCTCGGTGGCGAACGATCACCTTTACACCTTCCCGCCGAGCTACGACGGCGCGACACCGATGCCACTTCTGATCGCTTTGCACGCCTTCGGAAACCCCAACACGCAGTTGCTAAATCTCACCAACGGCAGCGGCCTGGAGACGAATTTCGTCCGCGCTTTTCCGAAGAGCAGCGGTGCGGGATGGGATCTTGCAACCGATGCCCCGCGTATCACCACGATGTACAACGAATTGCTCGCGAACCACTGCATCGACACAACCCGTGTGTTCCTCACGGGCCACAGCTCGGGCGCACAGATGGTGATGCAGATATTGTGCGTGGCGGGTGGTGAGCGACGCTTCAAGGCCGTAGCCCCCGTCGCCGGCTCCAAGTACTGCGCGATGGTGTCACCGGTTCCGGCGATGTACATCCAGGGCATGAAGGATGCGCAGCGCGGCAACAGCAACGGAATCGACGTGGTCACCGTATTTTCCGCGAGCAACCAATGCGGAGGCATGACCGTTCCTTATGGGGGCGTGCCGCCCTGCAACAGCACCCTCGATAACCAGCCGGTGTCCCCTGGGTGCGTGTCGTTCCAGGGCTGCTCGCAACCGACCGTGTGGTGCTCGCACAACGACAACAGCTACAACACCACCGACGGAAACATGCACGGGTGGCCCTGTTTCGCAAGCGCCGCGATGGCTTCTTTCTTCACCAACCTGCCCTGAGCCGCGAGGTCCAGCGGGTTGGACCGGGCGGCCCGGGCGGTATTTTCAAGCTGACCCACTGTGGCGAATCGGCGCTACCGCCGTTGTGTTCCCTTGTCCCACATATTGGTTAGGCTCGCGGCTCCTTTTTCGGTTTCGCCGCCCACGCCAGGCACGGGTCGTATCTCACTCGCGGAGGCCACAACAAATGAAGCGATCTCTCCAGGCCACCAAGGCCCATACCCGGAATTCGCAAAGGGCCATCACCTCAATCGGCGCCCCCCCCTGGAACGCCTGGCGCACGATCTCCACCACGCGCTTGTGGACGCTTCTTGCTGTCTGCGGCGTCGGATCGTGCGGCTCTCCCGCTGACAGTGGCGGAATACCTGAATCGGGTGGCACAAGCGGAATGTCGGCGCCTGGTTCGGGCGGCCAGGTGAGCGGCGGCTTGCCGAACGGCACGGGCGGCGCGAATGGCAACCCAGCATCGGGCTCGGGCGGTGACGTCAACAGCCCCGGGGGTGCCCCCGCCACGGGAGGCGCGCCTGCCACAACCGGGGGAGCACCGGGGAGCACGGGCGGCGTGCCCGGTCAGACAGGGGGAGCCGGGGCCGGCGGTCGCCAGGGAGGCGCTGGCATGGGAATGTCCGTGGGCGGCACTGGGGTGGGGAACGTGGGGGGCTCGGCCGCACCACCGCCGCCCGCGGGGCCCGCGCCCATGCTGGATCCGGCCGCGTTCATGAAATGCACCGGGGCCAGCCCGATTCGGTGTAGCTTTGGCGGGCCGACGGGGAACTACGACGTCACGGTTCTTTTGGGTGGCGCAGCGGCCGGTACCACCATCGCGCAAGCCGAGCAGGGACGCGTTATGTTGCCGTCCGTCATGACCGCCGCGGGCGAGACGAAGATGTTCTCGTTCACGGTGAACGTGCGCCAGCCCGAAGGGGAGCCCGTGGAGATGCGTCCGAGCAACGGCACGCCGGGCCTCGACGTGTACTTCTCCGGGGCGGCTCCGCTTTTGAAGGGGATCGGGTACGCGCCGGCGACGAAGCCGTTCATGATCTACATCGCGGGCGACTCCACGACGTGTGACCAGCCCGCCGGATTGGGCGGATGGGGCCAATCGCTGCCGCAGTTCTTCGACTACCCCGTCTCGGTGGCCAATTACGCCGACTCGGGTGAAAGCTCGGGCAGCTTCCTCGGGAACGGGAAGCTCTTTGGCGCCATTAAGGCGGCGGTGAAGCCAGGCGACTGGGTGTTCGCGTGTTTTGGCCACAACGACAAGACAACATCCGAAGCGTCGTTTCACGCCAACATGACCGCCTACGTCACCCAGACGAGAGCGCTCGGGGGGTTCCCGCTTCTGCTCTCGCCGATATCGCGGGCTCAATTCAACGGCAACACGATCGGTCCTCAGCACATCAACTCGCTGGGGGTAAACCTGCCGATGGTCGTGAAGCAAGTGGCCACGGAAACCGGCGCGCCCTTCATCGATCTGACCGCGCTGACCACCACTTGGCTGAACGGCGTGGGACCGACCGCCTCGCAGGCCTTCTTCAATGGCCAGGTTACCCACACCACCGTCGCCGGCGCGAACGCCATCGCCGCCATCGTGCGCGACGCCATTCGCGAGTTGGGCATTCCGGCCCTGACGGCCTACATGCGCTAACGGGGCCGCGCGGCTCGCGGAAGAGGATTCGCCTCGCCCCTAGAACCCGTCCCTAGGGCTGCGGAAAAAGGAACCTGTCCACTTCGGCCAGCAGTGGTGACGGGATCTCGTGGCCGCCGTCGAACGGTCGCCACGTCACGACGAAACCGTGTTTCTCGAGCAGCTCCTTGGCACGGCTGCCGATCGAGAACGGCACCACGGGATCCTGGCGTCCGTGCGAGAGCAGAAACCGGGGCTTGGTGGGGTGCGGCGCCGTCAACGCCGACACCGAATCCATCAGCAAGACGCCAGACATTGCCACGACGAGGTCGACGCCCGGCGATCCGGCGAGTGCGACGTCGATCGAGAGCATCGCGCCCTGTGAGAAGCCGAGGAGCGCCACCGTCGCGGGCGCATAGCGGTCAACGACCGTCGCGATAAGAGCCTGCACGGCGGTGCGCGCAGCGACCACCGCCGGGTTGGGCAGAAAGTCGGGTACCAGTTGATCGGTCGAGGCGTGCGGCGGTCGGGTGTTGGGATCGAGGTGCCACCAAGCGCGGCCGCCGCCCACCTCGGGCAGCGGCGCCGCCGGGACGAAGAACCGCACGCCCGGACGTTTCAGCGCCTCCGCGAGCGGCACGAGATCGTCGCCCGGAGCACCCCATCCGTGCAGGACGACGACGGCACTGCCTCCCCGCTCGTCCTCGCTCATGCTCGATACGCGGGCCACTTGCAGCCCGCCCCACGATCGCGCGGCGCCCGCGTCCGCCGCCGCCGCGATCCTCGGGCTCGATCGCCGGCAACCGAGAGGCGCGGCCGCCAGCGGGGTCAACAAGGCATTCCGACGGGAGAAGCTTCGTGGGCCGGCGTCATCGAGTTGGGTCATGTGGGCGAGAGCATACGATCAGCTCGGCTCAGCCAGGTAACTTCTGCGGGGCTACCCGTAGGTCTCTAGGTCGAAACGCCAACCGCAACCCGGCCGCCACCTTGGCCATCTCGCGATCAAGCGTCCAGACCGTCGCGCCCGCGACTTGGGCGGCTGCCAGGATGTGGGCGTCGACCGCCCCGATGCCTCGACTACCCAGGCGGTGATCCCGACAGAACTTGGCGACCTCGACGTTCGGAATGACATCGAGAGTCTGAAGCCGCCGGTAGTCCTCCAGCAACTGGCGCCGGGTATCACCCCCATCGCCGAGTAGCATCTCCAGGTAGATTAGGTCATGGGCCCACACCTGATCGGCGACCACCAGATCCCGCAGGGTCGAAGTGAGGTTGGCATCCAATCCGCGTATGGAAGACGTATATGGAATACGTCAAGCCTTCTGGAGCGACACCCCGTCACGACAATGCGTCGAGCGCGCGGCGGAAATCGTCAAGCAGGTCGCGGTAGTCCTCGACCCCGATCGAAACGCGGACCAAGCCCGGGGCAATACCGTTCGTGGTCAGCTCCTCGGGAGACAGCTCCGCGTGGGTGGTGGACGCGGGGTGACAAGCGAGGGTCTCGACCCCGCCCAGGCTGACCGCGTTGCGAGCGATCGTCAATCGCCGCAAGAAATCGAACGCGGCGGCCTTGCCTCCGCGAAGTTCGAACGAAAACATCGAGCCGGGGTGTCGGACTTGCGCGTCGCGAATCCGCACCTGTTCCGGGTCGCGAAACAAGCTCGGGTAGCAGAAGCGGACAATCTGAGGGTGACCGGCGAGGGCCTCCGCCACGCGCTGGGCGTTCTTGCTCTGTCGAACCATCCGCAGATCGACCGTGGGAAGCCGGCTGTCGAGAATCCAACACTCGTCGGGCTGCAAGATGTTTCCAAGCACGGCTCGCGTCCCCCGCAGCGTACCAATCAGCTCGGGATCACGCCCGAGAACGACTCCCGCAAGTATGTCGCTGTGCCCACCCAGGAACTTGGTGGCGGAGTAGACGACCAGATCGAGACCCAACGGCAGCGGACTCTGGAACACCGGACCGAGGAACGTGTTGTCCACGACCACCAGCGTCCGTTCGGACCGCCCGGCGGCGGCGCGGGCGCAGGCTTCCAGATCGCACATCACCAGCGTGGGATTCGCGGGCGTCTCCAGAAACACCAAACCCAACCCGGGCGTCGAGCGTATTGCCGCGACCAGCGCTCCCGTATCCTGCGCGGGAACCCCGACGCCGTGGATTCCGAGCGGCTCCAACACCTGATGAATCAGGTGTTGCGTACCACCGTAGACGGGCGTCGAATAAACGAAGTGCGATCCCGGCGGACAAAAGGTCAGGAAAATGGTGGAAATCGCCGCCATGCCCGAATTGAAGACCGCCGCCGAGGTCGCGTCCCGTTCGAGCGGCACGACCTGATCCTCCAGAATCTCCGCGTTGGGATGCGAAAGGCGTGAGTAAATCAGCTCGACATTTTCGCCCTCGAGGGGTGAAGAACGGCCGAGCGCCACCGCGAACGCGCGCTCACCGGCCTCCGGACTCGAGAACACGTACGTTGAGGATCGAAATACCGCGGGGCGTGCCGAACCGACGCTGAGGCGAGGATCGAATCCGCGCGTCAGGACGGCGGTCGACGGTCGAACGACGTACGGGGGTCTGCCTTCACGAACCGCCATGGGCGGTATCATATACCGTTACCCCAGCACCATGCCTTCGACGATCGTCGGTTCGTTCTGCTCCTCCAAGCGACGCTTGCCGTGAAAATCGATCATGTGACCTGACCGCACGGCCTTGGTCTCCAGGTAGAAGCGGTTGTATTCGTTGGGCGGCATGACGTGCGGAATGCGGCCCGATATTTTTATCCCATGCTGTTCAAGTTGTCTGATCTTGTCGGGGTTGTTGGTCATCAGCCGGATCGAGCCGATGTTCAGGCTGGTCAGCATGTGGGCGGCGATTGAGTAGTCGCGTTCGTCGTCGCGAAAGCCCAACGCGAGGTTGGCCTCGACGGTGTCAAGGCCCCTATCTTGAAGTGCATAGGCGCGAATCTTGTTGATGAGGCCGATCCCGCGTCCTTCTTGTCTGAGGTACAGCAACAATCCACGCTCCAGCGAGCCGAGCTTGCGCAACGCCGTCTCCAACTGATCGCGACAGTCGCAGCGTAAGGAACCCATCACGTCGCCGGTGAGACATTCCGAATGTAGCCGTGTCGGCAAATCCTCGCTGCCCGTGATGTCCCCATGCACCATCGCCAAATGGTCCTTGCCATCGCGGTTGTTCCAAAAGGCCACGAGTTTGAAGTTGCCAAAGCGGGTTGGCAGGTCCGCGACGGCCTCCACCTTGACGCAAACACCGTGGAGGCCGAATCCGCCGCAATCATGGTTCTTGTCGCGCTCGACCAAATCCTCGAGGGTCGCGACTCCGGGCGGCGCCGTGCAAGGTGTCTTCATCGCGGGGGATCGTACCCGAAAGGGGCCCGAATGCTCGCATCCCGTTCGGGGCCATCTTAGGCGAACAACTCGGGAATGCTGCCGCTGACCTCACCCAGATTGCCGGCGACACCAGTCGCGTTCATCCCCGCGATGAGGACGTTGGCCGGGTGTTTGCCCGTTGCGGCGACGTGTTGACCCGGCTTCAGCCCGCCCGCGCGTCCGGCAATCAGGCACGCCATGTTCTCGGTCGAATGTGTGCTGTTGGTCTTCGCCGTGGCGGTGTCGAGCCCATGGCCGCCTTCATGCAGGAAGACGACGACACAGTTGTCGATCAACGTGCCACCCACCTCCGGAGTGTCGCGCAGCTTTCCCAGCAGGTAAGCAAAGTGCTTCATATGCCAGGCGATCGCCTTGCTGACGGCCAAGGTGCCCTTGCTATTCGGATCTCCGTTGTGACCGATTTCGTGCAGGTCGCAGCTCTGGCCGGTCAGCGGATACATGTTCATGTGCGACTGGAACATCGTGAACATGACGGAGGCGACGCGCGAAAGATCGCAAGTGATTGCCATGTGCACCAGATCGCAAAAGATCTTCGCGCGCTGTTCCTCGCCGCTGTAGCCCAGGTTGGCTCCGTAGGTGTTGTTGCCGGCGGCATCTACGCCCTGCGCCCCACCGATCGACGGATCCGCGCCGGGGTCGGACAGTTTCTGGCAGGTTGCCGTCGTCGGTGGTGCCACCGTGGAGATCTGACGTTCCAGATCCCGAACCTCGTCGAAATGCCGTTGCAAACGCTGGTGGTCCGCGGTGCCGAGCCCCGGGTTGGCGATCAGCGTCTGCAACCTTCCACTCACCAGATCAAGGACACTCTTGCGCGATCGCAGAAGGAAGTCTTGCTTTGCGGCGGCGGCCGCGTCGTTGGGGGGAGTGAAGTTCGTGAACAGGGAGTCAAACGCCGCTCGCGGACTGACCACCGGGGCGACAGCGATTGGGTTTCCGCCCGACGGATTGGCCTTGTACGAAAGGATGTCGCGACCGTAGGGCGCCGAGACGCCCAAGTACCATTCGGCCTGGATGCGATACACGAGCGAACGAAACGGCGTGTTGCCGGCGATCTGGGCCGCGACGATCTGGTCCGAAGTTGGACCGGCCGCCGCTGTGTTGTCCGGCGAACGAACGCCGGACAACAGCGGACTCAGGGACGACACGTGGAAGTCGTCGCGGCGGCCGGCCGCGGGAACGGCGCCGCCGTTGGCGGTGGGAATCGCCAGTCCAGATACCACGCTGACCTCCGCCTGCACCGGGGCCAGGGGCGCCAGCGCGGACTTGAGATCGTAGTTGCGGCCGACCGTGTTGGGGACGTAGTCGTTATGCAGCGGATCACCATCGCCTCCCAACGACTGACCGCCGAAGCAGACGATGAAGCGCTTGGGGAGTTGGCTGGATTGCGCGTGCGCGGCCCCGCGGCGGTTCGACATGATGTCGAGCGCCGGCAAGGCAATGGCCGCGCCGCCCGCGGATCGCAACAGTGCCCGTCGGCTGATTCGCAATGCCATGATTCTCCTATGGCTCCGTCTGCCGGTGGATGAAGGCAGGCGCGGCGACGAGATCCGTCAGCAATCCGTCGAAGGCTCGCCCGTTTTGTTTGAAGCCGCCGGTCAACGCTTTCAAGGTTTCCGCGTCAGCCGGGGTATCCCGCCGTCCAAGCGCCATTCTATAGATCTGCGTGACCACGCAGCTCTCGAGGTTCCCGCCGCCTATCAGCACCTCCGCAAGCGCGGCTGGTCCATTGAAGGTGCCGAGCCCCGTGACCTCGCCGTCACCCGAGATCGCGCACTCGGGCGCGTCCTTGTCGGCGCTGCGAAAGGCGCCGGAACGATCGTAATTCTCAAGACCAAATCCGATGCGGTCGGTCAGGTTGTGACAGGCGGCGCAACCGCCGCTGCGATGCGCGGCGTAACGGTCGACCTTGCAGCGGCTGGTCGTGGCCTGAGGCGGCTGGTCGACCGCGACACTGGGTGGGGGAGGCATGATGGCCTGGCACAACAATCGGTTTCGAACGAAGACGCCCCGCAGGGTGGGGCTCGTGTCATCGAACTTCGCGCCCGCCGCCAGAACGGCGCCGTGTGACAGGATCCCGCGCCGCGGGCTCGCCCCGTACGGAACCCATGCGCCCCCCGCGTCGGCGGGTGCAGGCAGACCATAGTGCATGGCCAGGGAATCGGTCACGAATGTCTCGGTCGCGCGGAACAGGTCGAAATAGTCGCCGTGCCGCTCGAACACCACGCGATTCACCAACGCGTCGGACTCCGCGCGCATCGGTGTTGCCAGATCGGCCGCCAGGGGAAGCTGGTGATAGCCCAACCAGAACGCGTGGAATGCCTTGACGCGATCCTGGCCTCGCGGATCCGCAAGCAACGTCGTCGCGGCGGCACGCCGTCCCTCGGTCGTTTGCAGAGTCCCGGCCGCGGCTTGGTCCAGCAGATCGTCCGAAGGCGTCGAACCCCACAGGAAATACGACAGGCGCGTGGCAATCTCATAGTCGTCGAGGCGATACAGGCCGCTATTCGGCCCGACCTCGGTCCCCTGCTCGACGCGATAGAGAAAGCTCGGATCCTGGAGCATGGCGGACAGCACGAGGCTAAGCCCGACGTTGAAGTCGTTCGCTTCGACTGAGAACGCCGACAGGCCAACGTACGCGGCGATCTGGTCGTCGCTGACTGGCCGGCGAAACACCCGACGTCCCCAACGGCGAACAAAGCCCTCCAGGCAAACCTTGTCGCCCGGGCCTGAAGGCTTACAACCCAGCAGCGAGTCGCGGCGATTCGGATCCGACAGCGCGCGCGCCGCTGCGTTGGTGGCCAACGTTTCAACCGCTCCGATGAGCGCCCCGGAAACCAGTTGGGTGGCGTAGTCGTTATCGAAAGGGTCGTGGACGTCTTCGGGTAGGGCCGCGAAGCCCGCGCGCGTCGTGTCACCGAGCAGGTCGGCCAAGGTATTGTCGTATTCGATGCGCGACAGTCGGTGTAGGCCGGTTGGTCCGACGGTGAGCGCTCCCATCGCGGGCGGATCGCCGGGAGCGACTCCGCCGCTGCCGGCGTGCGGATCCGTGACCTTTCCCGTACAGGCGACAAAGCCGAGGGCCATCACGAACAGCGGAGAAAATCGCGCGGGTTGGCGCTCGGCCGATCTTGGGGGTAACTCGGTCCATCGCGACATCAGCACCTCCGAAATCGCCTTCTGCGAGGAACCCAATAGCATCGGCCCTTCTCGATTTTCCTTAACGCCGCACCGCGCGGGACCGTAGGGCGAAGCAGGTGCGGCATAGCCCCCCACCGGCAGGGACCGGGGGACCCGGGACCGGGCCGCGCCGGCATCGACGGCTCAAGGTGGGCCCCTGAACGGGGACGCCCCCTGACGCGCTTACCCCTGGATCCCGGGCAGGATCTGTCCCACGGTCGTGAGGTCGTAGTCCACCGCCCAAAGGCTGGGATCGCGCCCGTTGGTGCTGGTGGATCCGTATCCGGCCTGGCCGGCACGTTCGTAGTCGGCGGGGGCCAACCCCATGGCTTGCATGATCGTGACTAACAGGCGGTTGTGCGGAATGCCCTTGATGACGTTGCCCATCTCCTGGGCGAAATAGGCACGGCCGTTCCAGTCGATGTAGTCCAGGTAACGGCCCGGTTTGATGAACCCGCCCGCACTACCCGCCAGCAGGCAGGGAACGCTGTACCCGATGTGATTGAATCCGAGCTCGTTGCCCCAGTAGACAAGCGAATTGTCCAGATACGTGCGACCGTTGGCCTCGGGGACGTCGAGCTTGGTGCACAGTTTCGCGAACACCTCGCTGGCGATCCACTGGTTGATGCCCTTCAAGATGCGGCGCGAGTTCGCGTTGCTCCAGTCGTGCGCCAGACCGTGCCAGGTTCCGCCGCTGGCGTCCTCCGAATGGTACTGACCGACCAGAGCCGTGCTTGCCGAATCGGGGCCCGGCCCCAGCGCCTTGTGGACACCGATGGTGATGATCCGAGTCTGGTCGCACATGATCGCGGCCGTCACGACGTCCAGGAAGAGGCTCCACTTGGTGGTGATGTCCGTGGGATCGGTGGTCGTGTTGTTGACCAATGACGCTGGCGTGGCCGGCCGCGTGCAGGTCAGGGTCGGCTTCGGCATCATCTTGGCCTGAAGTTCCGCCACCAGATTGACGTATTGGTCGACGAGCAGCTTGTCGCCCGCCGACAAACGCGTGTTCTGCCGCAGATGCGTATAGTCCTGGTAGACGCGGTCGACGAGCAGCTTGTCGCGATCGACCGCGG
>JADGRC010000358.1 GCA_017881245.1 Pseudomonadota bacterium | reverse complement strand
TTCATGACCCCACTCGGCTGGAAATGGGCGGCCGCAGTCTGGGCATACGCCCTAGTGTGGTTCCTCATCAGCGACCGTGTGAAACTGCTCGCCTACCGCATTCTGGATCCGGTGAAAACCCGGGAGGACCAGGCCGAAAGGCACGCGGTCATCGGTCATGTCTGAAGGAGGTCCACTGGTGGCAGAGTCCAGTCCCCAGTTCTGCGCTGCCCGGGGATTCCGGTCCCTGGCATGCGGCCGTCCTGAGTAATGAAACGATGACACGTGCAGGAGGCGAAGTTGTCGGTGCAGTGGAAAGTGTTGGTGGAGGCTACCCGGGTCATGCCGGGGTCCACCGTGGACCTCGTCAGGGACTTCGATCCCGGCCGCCACGACGAACAGCTGGGAAAGGACGCCGGCACAACGGCCTTGGCCGAAGCGGAGGCGGCGCTGCTGGATTTGCAGGACCGGTTCTTCGCCCAGGCCGACCGGTCGCTACTGATTGTTCTTCAGGGAATCGACGCGGCCGGCAAGGACGGCACGATCAAACACGTCATGAGCGGTCTGAACCCCGAGGGTGTCGATGTGTACAGCTTTAAGGCCCCCTCGGCGACAGAGCGGGCCCACGACTATCTATGGCGCCATCAGGCCGCGCTGCCGGAACTGGGACGCATCGCGGTGTTCAACCGGTCCCACTACGAGAACGTGCTCGTCATCCGTGTCCACCCGGAATTGTTATGGCCGCGCACCGCGGTGCTCGACCCCGACGAAATCTGGCAGCGGCGGTATCGCGACATCAACGATTGGGAGCGCTACCTCACCGACAACGGGACCGTCATCGTCAAGCTGTTCCTCAACCTATCCAAGGCTGAACAGGAGCGCCGGTTCGTGGCGCGCATCGACGAGCCTGAGAAGAACTGGAAGTTCTCTGCTGCCGATCTGCGGGAGCGCGGGTTCTGGGACGAGTACCAAGGGGCCTTCCAGGACATGATCAGCCACACCAGCACCGACCGGGCGCCCTGGCATGTGATTCCCGCCGACCACAAATGGTTCAGCCACTTGTCGACCTCCGCGGTGCTGCTGGAGACCCTGCGGGATCTCAACCCGCGCTATCCGCAAGTCGACGCCGACGCCAAAGCCGAACTGGCGCAAGCCAAGAAGGAACTGCTGGGCGCGGACGCAGACTCGGTTACTCAGTCGCCGTCGTGACCAACGCGTCGGCGGCTGGCTGCCGGACTCTGGGATGAACAGCTACGCGATACACCGCATCGATGCGCCTGGTGCCGGGTATCTCCACCGTGCTGGGCGTGGTCGGACCGATCGCCGCGTTCGGCTTGTTCTATCTGGGTGGCCGCGTTTCCGACCTCGGCCGTCTGCGCCTGCAGACCTCAACCACGTCGTCATCGCGAAGACCTGCCACGAGAAACCCTGGATGTCAACCGTGCGTAGCGGGCAACCCGAACGGGTGTTCCGGGGCCGAGGCCGCGATTTCGAGAAGTCGGTTGTATTTCGCGACTCGCTCCCCGCGCGCTGGTGCGCCGGACTTGAGCTGGCCGCACCCCGACCCGACGGCCAGGTCAGCGATGAAGGTGTCGTCCGTCTCGCCGGAACGGTGCGAGATCATCGCGGCGTATCCGGATTCACGGCATACCCGAAGCGCCTCAAGTGTTTCCGACACGGTCCCGACTTGATTGACCTTGATCAGGGCGGCATTACCGATGCCGGCGCGAACGGCCGACGCGATCACGTCCGGGTTGGTGACGAAATTGTCGTCGCCCACCAACTGGACACGTTCGCCAAGCCTGCCGGTGAGCTTCTGCCAACCTTCCGAGTCGGTCTCACCCAGGCCGTCCTCGATACTCCAGATGGGGAACTCGTCGATCATCTGCGCGTAGCGATCGATCATGTCTTCGCTCGACAACGATTCGCCGCCCACCACATAGCGGCCGTCACGATGAAATTCGCTGGCCGCCGGATCCAGGGCAATCGCGACGCCGTCGCGCCCGGGGGTGTACCCGGCGTCGCTGATGGCGTGAACGAGCAGCGCCAAAACCTCCTCCGGCAAGGCGATCTCGGGCGCGAAACCACCCTCATCCCCCAGCCCGGTCGCAAAGCCGCGCTCGGCCAGTACCGCACGCAGCCGTCCATACACCTCGGCGCCGGCACGGACCGCTTCCGGTAGCGACGGCGCCCCGATCGGCGCGATCATGAACTCCTGAAAGTCGAGCGCGTTCGGCGCGTGCACACCCCCGTTGACAACGTTGAAATGGGGCACCGGCAGCCGCGGAGTCACCCCGTCAGGAGTCAGCCACCGCCACAGCGGATGTCCCGACTCGAGCGCAAACCCTTGGGCGGCGGCCATCGACGCGCCCACGATCGCGTTGGCGCCCAACCTCGACTTGTCGGCGGTACCGTCCAGCTCCCGAAGGGTGTCGTCGACCTGGTCGAGCGAGGCGAACAAACGACCAGTCAGGGCCTCCGCGATCGGCCCGTTGACGTTCGCGGCGGCCTGCTGCACGCCCAGCCCCGAGTACCGTTTCTCGTCGTGGTCTCGCAGTTCGACCGCCTCACGGCTACCGGTCGACGCGCCGGACGGCACCCCCGATCGCACGCTGCGCCCGTCCGCCAACGTCGCCTGCACACGAAGGGTGGGCCGGCCGCGGGAATCGAGGATCTCGATCGCCGACATCGACGAAATACGCACGGGCACAAGAACTCCTCCACGCCGCGGCCATTCGAAAAGCAGCTCTGGCCAGCACATAATGTCATTCCCCAGGGGCCGCTGGCCGTTCATACGTCAACGCACGATTGTCGTGAATCCCACCGCCATCGTCGCATTTGACATTACCACCGGGATCGCTCGCGGCCGCAGTTCTTCTGGCGTGACCGGCAAACCGGCCGCAGGTCTGCCACGTCGCGCTGCCCTGGCTTATGCGCATGACATTTACGGGGCACACGCCGGATCGGGCGCCGTGGACATGAGCAGCGCGGACCAATGCGGTCGGCCTCATTGGACTGCCCGCCCATCGGGGACTGATTCCCGCCGGGACATTGAGAGAGAGGAAGAGATGGAACAAGTTATCGTCGCGTTGAGCATTGCCCTGGCCGTCATCATTGCCGTCTGGGTCGCGTTCATGCTCGGTGCCGAACGAGTAGGGACATGGTTCTTCGACCGCGAGGAGGAGAAGCTACGCGCGAGGCAGGCGAACACACCATGAAGATTTTTGTGGTTGGGTTGCTTTTTTGTGGTGGTGTTGCGGTAGATACCCCTTGCGGTACCAATTCTCAGACCTCTGAAGCTCGCCGATAAGGCCGATCACGCCCGCGAGGTCGGCGAGGGTGTATAGCGGCCCGGTGCGGGACGGCGAGCCGTCGCCTACACACTCGGTTTTGTACAGCCCGATGGTGGTTTCGACCAACGCATTGTCGAGGGCTTGACCGGCTAATCGGGGCCGATGGAGCTGCGCTGTTGATCGGTATGATCAGCCCGGTCGAATACGAAAGCCGATTCACTCAGACGGCACAAGCCGCCTGATCCTGTGTCCACCAGACGGGGTCAACCCCATTGTCCTCAATGTATCTATAGATTCGGTCAACAACTTAGTTGTGGCATTTTGTGAATAGTTGAGAGTTATCTTGGCTGAGGTAATCCGACGAACCCAGGACTCGCCCCACAGGCCCCGCCCGCCCGTAGACGGGGCGCTTAAGGCCGGGATGGGAGGGAGGGATACCTGCCCGTCAAGTGAACCGCGGCCCTGGCGGGACGGGCCGCCGGGCGGGCCACGCCGGGTTTCCGGCTGGCGGCGCGCACGGCGGCTACGCGCGTAGTACGAATGATGCCCGGAGGGCACTATGACCACACCGATTCCGCCGCTCGACCTTTTATGGCTACTAATCGAGTCACCGGCCAGCACGACGCACGTCGGGGCGATGCTGCTGTTCAAAAAGCCCGCGGGCCGCGGGCCCGTCGTGCGCGAGATCGTGGAGGCGTACCGGGCGTACCCGCCGGCGCCGCCGTTCA
>JADGRC010000042.1 GCA_017881245.1 Pseudomonadota bacterium | reverse complement strand
GAGCGCGAAATGCGCCTTGCCGAGCGGCTCATTCAGCATGCGCCCGAACATCTTCGGAAACCAAAAATAGATCGCCGCGAACGCGCCGAGCAGCACTGCCGCCGACATCGTCAGGTGGAAGTGCCCGACGACAAAGAACGTGTCGTGCAGATACACGTCGGCCAGGATGTCGGCCAGGAACAACCCGGTGAATCCACCCAGGCCAAAAACGAAGACCAGGCCCAGCGCGAACAGCATGGGTGTGGTCAGGCGGAGCGCGCCGCGCCAGACGGTGCCAAGCCACCCGACGCCCATCATCACCGCCGGCACCGAGATGATCATCGTCAACAGCATGAAGCTCTCGCCCAGCATCGGACTCATTCCGGTGACGAACATGTGATGGCCATAGACCACGCCTGACAGGATCACAATTGCGATCAGGGACCACACGGTGACCTTGTATCCGTAGGCCGGTTTGCGGGCGAAGAACGACAGCAGATCGCTGGCGATGCCCCACGCGGGCAAGATCAAGATGTAGACCTCCGGGTGACCGAAGATCCAGAACAGGTGTTGATACAAGATCGGATCCCCGCCGGCGCGGATCGTACTGCCGGCGACGAAGAATCGCGTGCCGAGCACCCGGTCGAAAAACAGCAACACCGCGCCCGCCGCCAGGACCGGCACGAACAGGGCATTCAGGATGGAGGCCAACCAGAATCCCCATACCGTCAGAGGCATGCGAAAGAACGTCATCCCCGGCGCCCGTAGCCGGATCACCGTGGTGATGTAGTTGACCGCGCCCATCACCGACGATGCCCCGTTCAAGTAGATCGCCACCACCCACATCGTTTGCGCGACGCCGGGCGCCCCCACCGCCGTGGACAACGTGGGGTACGATGTCCACCCGGCCGCGGGCGGTCCGAGTGGCGCGAAGAACGACGCGGTCAACACCGCCGTCGCCGCGAACATGGTCCAGAACGACAACATGTTTAAGACGGGGAACGCCATGTCGCGCGCGCCGATCAGCAGCGGTACGCAGAAGTTGCCAAACCCACCGATCAAGATCGGCGTGATGGCAAAGAAGATCATGATCGTCCCATGCATAGTGAACAGCGCCGTGTAGGTCGCCGGCGATACGATTCCGCCCGTCGCGGGAAACAGGACCCCGCCGACCAGGGGAACGGGCACGCCCGGATGCGACACTTGCCAGCGCATCAACATCGCCAGGATTCCAGCCACGGCCAGAAACACGAGCCCCAGCCACAGAAACTGGCGGCCAATCACCTTGTGGTCGGTCGAGAACACGGACCGTCGCAGGATCGACGTCGGTTCTTCGGGCAAGTGGTCGATCACGGGGCCGATGTCCAGGTCCAGCCGTCGCTGGGTACGCTTGCGGTCGCGGACGACATAGCGCCCGCCTCCCCGGAAGTACCGTCGGCGGGCTGCGTCGTTCCAGCCGATCCGACAACGGTGGCGGCCGAGGCGCGCAACGCCGTATCGGCGGCGGCCCGGGCGGACCACGCCGCGAAAGACCCCTCGTCCATGACAGCGAGCTCGCCGCGCATCTTGTAGTGCCAGGCGCCGCAGTGCTGGGCGCAGGCGATTTCAAAGACGCCGATCTCCTGGGGCTGAAACCACATGCGCGTGACGGCACCCGGAATGACGTCGATCTTGTTTCGAAAATTCGGCAAATAAAACGAATGCACGACGTCCTTTGAGGTCAACTGTAGGTAGACCGGGCGATTGATCGGTACCCGCAATTCGTTGAGCGTGACGATGTCGTCGGCGGTCTCGAACTGGCCGTCCGCCCCCGGATAGCGGAAGTTCCAGGCCCATTGTTGGCCCGTGACCTCCACCCGCAGGGCGCTCGGATCCGCGTCGGGGTATCGCCAGAATCCCAAGCGCAACTGGTCGGCCGTGCGCATCACGGCGACCGCGTCGATCCCGAACAACACGACCGCCCCGGCCGCCGCCGCGACCAGCCGATCGCGCGTCCGCGCGCCGTGCGTGTATCGAGCCTGTCGCGTCCGCCCGCGGTGAAACAGCACCGCCACCAGCAGGACCGCGGCCATGGCGGCGAAGACCGCGCCGGTGCTGACCGTCAAGTAGGCGAGCACCGCGTCGACACGGTGGCCGTGCAACGAAGCGTCGTGGGGGAGGGTGATGGGCCAAAGGGGATTGGACATGCTGCGCTGGTCTCGCTCGCGATCCTGCCGCCTCTGTCGTACAGCGGGCCCGGCACGTGGTCAACGCGGGCCCGATTCCCGCACTCGTCGCGGGGGATCTAAAGGACCCTTCCAGGGTCCTTTTCCAGATGGCGTGAGAGACGGCGGGACTTTCCCGCTGGCACTCGTCGCGGGGGATCTAAAGGACCCTTCCAGGGTCCTTTTCCTTGTAGTATCTCGCGCTCACATGGTCAGTACGGGCGCGTTCATCGGGCGACGGGTAGGTCGCTTCACGATTACCAGCCACCTGGCCTCGGGAGGCATGGCGGAGCTTTTTATTGCCCGCCAGGAGGCCGTCGGGGGGTTCGAAAAGGATCTGGTCCTCAAGATGCTCCAGGAGCGCTACGCACAGAACGCCCGCGTGGTCGAGATGTTCCTCGACGAGGCGCGGCTGGCGGCGAAGTTGAACCACCAGAACATCGTTCACGTTTACGACGTCGACGAGGCCGACGGCATCCACTACATCGCCATGGAGTACATCCATGGTCAGACCTTGACGGACATAGTGCGCCGCAGTGTCGGGCAGGGCGGCTTCCTTCCGCTCGAGCACGCGATTCACATCGTGGCGGAAACCGCGGCGGGCCTTGCCTATGCGCATGAGAGTCGAGATCTCGGCGGACGAACGTCGCGAATCGTTCATCGCGACGTTAGCCCCTCAAATATCCTGGTCACCTACGAGGGGTTGACCAAGATCGTGGATTTCGGCATCGCGCGTGTCCAGGACCAGATCCGCGAGGAATCGGGTATGCGTCCCGGTAAGGTATCGTACATGTCGCCCGAGCAGGTCCGCGGCGAAAGCGCCGATCACCGCTCGGATATCTTCTCATTGGGGATTATTCTCTATGAGATAACGGTCGGCCGTCGGCTGTGGCGCGGGCCGCCCGAGGTGGTCATGCGCCGCATAGTCGAGGAGCTGATCCCGCCGCCGACTTACGTGCGCCGAGACTATCCACCTGCGTTGGAGCTGATAGTTATGAAGGCGCTCGAACGGCGCGCCGCGGATCGTTACCAGTCGGCGGCAGAGCTACAACACGAATTGAACGAGTTCATGGAGGATTCCGGGCTCAAGTCCGGGTCCCTGCGGCTGTCCCATTATATGAAGGAGCTGTTCGCGTCCGATGCGCGCCTTTCGACTGGCCCGGTCGTTGGCGAGGTCGAGCCGCCGGAAAAGGGTGCCGGATCCGATCAATCCGATGCGGATGGCGCGGAAGATCTGGACTTTGATCGGCGGGCCCCCTTGATAATGAGGATTGAGGCCCGTCTCGGGGAGGGCCCCAAGGCTCCGCGCGGGCCTAGCCGGATCACGCCACTTTCCTCCCCCATCGCCTCGGGCGCGGCGGGGCGCGAGCACGCAACCGTTGCCACGCCAGGAGCGAACCCTACCGCCCTTGATCGCGGACCGGTCGCCGTGGCGCTGACAAACGACGATATTCCGCCGCAGGCCGCCGGGTCGTCCGCGTCCGGGGAATCGGCTTCGTCACCCGAACCGGCCCCCATGCCGGCCGACCCGGCGATGGCGAGCCCGTCCGCGATCCGCTGGGCCATCGCACTTGTCGTGCTCACGACCGTCGCGGTCGTGGTATTCCTCGCAGTGAGATGATAATTTCCTCGCTTCGCCGCATCTTAGATCACGCAACGCTTACGCCACCCTTGTTTGTCGAAGCCGTTTCCGTGGGCTAAGGAAAGCTCACGGGTCTGTCGAGTCTCGTTGATTTACCCGGCTGTCCGGTCGGATGATTAGGGCCAAGTCAAAGACATGAAGTTCGTCTGCGAACGCTGCCACACCAAGTACTCAATCGCGGACGAAAAAGTTCGCGGCAAGGTGCTCAAGGTCCGTTGCAAGACCTGTGCG
>JADGRC010000357.1 GCA_017881245.1 Pseudomonadota bacterium | reverse complement strand
CTTCGGCGAGGCCCTGGACGAGGTCCTCCGCCTAATCGATCGGGCGTACTTGCCGTGGAGCCAGGACGTGTTGTCCGCGGCCGATCTGGGCGCGTTGAAGGTTCGTGACGCCGAGGGCAAACGCCTTCGTGCCGCCCTGGATGCGGCCCGGCTGCGCTGGGCCGAAGGGCTGGGCACCGACCTCATCCTCGTCGCGCGCCTGCGCCCGCCGCTGAGACTCGCCGATACGCAGGGTGGGGCAGGGGACGCCACGGGACCGAGGGCCCTGGTGCTGGGACAGCGACAGGAGGTCTTCGCCTGGTCTCCCTGGACACAACGCTATCGACAGTTGACGAGTGAAGAAGGCCGGGTGTTGGCCGCGGCAAGATCACGAGACGGACGCCGAATCGCTTACGTGACCGCCGAGAAACTGGTCCTGGGCGCGGACGGCCTGACGGCTCTTCGCGGCGTGGCCGTCAGTGAGCTCGATCTGGGGACACTCGCTTCCTTGGGCCACGGAGCCATCGAAGGCGACGCACTCCGGGTGGAGATCCTCGGCGTTGGCACCGGTTTCGCCTACCGCGTCGTTCAGGGGCCTGACAAGATCGAGACCCTGGGCCTGGGCGAAGGCGGCCTCAGGCCCCGCAACGTGCCCCGTCATGCACGGGCAGTGGTCACCCTCACGGGCCACGGCGTGCTCGACACCGAGCAGTCCGCGCCGCTCGACGAACGATGTGGCGGCAGTGCACGCGTCGTTCAGCCCAAAATTGGAGGGCCGATGGGAGGGCCGCCCACGATCATCGTCACGGGCGCCCGGCGCGGGTCCGTGAACGTGACCATCGGTGGCCCTCACGGAGCAGGGCTCACCGGCCTGCCTATCCCCTAACGCGCCTTCGGCGCTCGCGGGAAGGGGCGGCCCCCCCCCGCAGGCCCCTCCCGACGGATCCCTAAGCCGTCGATCCCGGCGCAGCAAAGCTGCGCCTCTGGGTGCTTGGAAAAGCCACCGCGATCGCCATCCGGAAACATGCTTCATTCGTGCACATGACGCCCACGCCGTAGGGGAAGGGAGAAGGAATTTTGGCATGTGATCCTAGGTAGGATAAAGTGGGTTCATGTCGTTAACATCAGTCAGACGCCCGATGAATTGGCTGTGCGTGGCTGCTTTTGCCGCTGCCTTCTGGATCACGCTCCGTGTCATGGCGGCGGTACCTCCACCGAGGGCGGGTGTCGACCCCACCGCCATGCAAGACGGCACGTCGAGCGGGGAAGTTCCTGACCCGGCACTCGAGCGTATGATCGCCCGCATGGCCCGCGCTTCGACCGCCTCTCGGCGCTGAACGGCAAGCACTCCCAAAAGGCTCCTCGCCGACGCCGCGCACCGATCCCGAGGTGGTGAACTGGTGTAAAAGCCGTGTGTGCGCAGCATGACCGGCTATGGCCGACGGGTGGCGGACCTGGATCGATCAGGAACCGTTGTCCGGCTGGCGGTGGAAATTCGATCCGTGAATCATCGGAGCTTCGATCTGAAGATTCGTTCGGACGAGCCGGACGCCTTTTGCGAATCCGAAATCGCCCGCGTGGTGCGGGCGTCCGTGGAAAGGGGCACGGTCTCGGTTTCCGTGCGGGCCGAGCGGCCGAGCGGCGGCCCGCTCGACGTGGATCGCATCCGCCAAACATATGATGCGCTTGAGCGTTTTCGCCGGGAGGCTGGAATGGCGCAGCCGGTCGATCTCGCGACGGTGGCGGCGTTCTTGGGCAACGCGACGTCGGGTGAAAACCTTTTGCGCGGCGAGGAGATGTGGCGCGTTCTTCATCCAGCGGTGCAAGGTGCGGTCGTCGATCTGCTGGCCACGCGGACCCGCGAGGGGCTGGTCCTGCGCGCCGATCTCGCGTCCCGCGCAGAGCGGTTGTCCATGCTGGCGGACCGGATCGCGACCGCGGTTGAGCCCATCCCCGCGCGATTCGGGCGTCGCCTGGCGGACCGCCTGGCCGCGCTGCGGGAGATGCCCGGGTTCGACCCCGGTCGCGTCGCTCAGGAAATCGCCTTGATGGCCGAGCGCCTGGACGTCAGCGAAGAGCTCCTTCGGTTGAAGACGCACCTGGATCATTTCCGCGCGCTTTTCGACAGCGACGTCGCCGTGGGACGGAAACTCGATTTCGTCATCCAAGAAATGGGACGCGAAATCAATACAATCGGCTCGAAGGCGCAGGATGCCGTCGTCGCGACAAAGGTCATCGAAGCGAAAGCAGAGCTGGAGAAGATCCGCGAGCAGGCCCAGAATATAGAATGATGATGAGCGTGAACAGTGGTCCGACCCGACGAAGCGGCATGCTGTTTGTCATCTCTTCTCCGTCGGGAGCCGGCAAGACGACGCTTGCGCGGATGGTCGCCGATTCGCAGAAGCTGGTCTTCTCCGTGTCGTACACGACGCGCGCTCCGCGTCCGGGCGAGCGCGACTCAGTGGACTACAAGTTCGTCACCGACGACGAGTTCTCTCGCATGGTCGAGGGGAACGAATTCGCGGAATGGGCGGTCGTTCATGGGAATCGTTACGGGACCGCGGTCCACGCCGTCAATCGAGCCCTGGAGGATGGTACCGACTATCTGTTCGACATCGACTGGCAGGGCGGCCAACAGATAAGACGCCAGTGGCCAACCCAGAGCGTGTTGGTGTTCATCCTGCCGCCGTCCATGGCGGAGCTGGAACGCCGCTTGCGCCGCCGCGCGACCGATTCCCCGGATGCGATCGCACGCCGACTGGCCATCGCGAAACGAGAGCTCGAGCACTATGGCGACTACGACTACCTGGTGGTGAACGACAACCTTGACCGTGCCCACCAGCAATTGAATGCGATCGTGGAGGCCGCTCGCTGTTCGCGCGCGTGGTGCGCCCACCTTGCGGAACAGCTGCTCGCGGAAGCATCACCCGGGGGCGCGGGGGCCACCGTGACGCCCCTTTCCGCCGTCCCTCATGACTGAAGCCGTTCGTCAAATCGTCGGTGTTGTTTCGACTTATGATCCCGGGGCCGACGTCGCGTTGATAGAGCGCTGCTTCGATTTCGCCGCCGATCGCCATGCGGGTCAGCGGCGCAGATCGGGTGAACCTTACGTCGTTCATCCGGTCGGGGTGGCGCGCATCATCTCCGACTTGCGGCTGGACGTGCCGTCGGTTTGCGCCGGCCTGTTGCACGACTGCGTCGAGGACACGAGCGCCACGGCCGAGGACATCGGACGCCTGTTCGGGCAAGAGATCCAGTTCTTGGTCGAGGGCGTGACCAAGCTCGGTCAAATCCCGTGGACCACCCGCGAGGAACGACAGGCCGAGAATTTTCGAAAGATGTTGCTGGCAATGGCGCGAGACATTCGCGTGATTCTCATCAAGCTGGCCGACCGCGTCGACAACATGCGGACGCTCCAGTACATGTCGCGCGACAAGCAGGAGCGCATCTCCTCCGAGACGTTGGAGATCTACGCGCCGCTCGCGAACCGCCTGGGCATTCAGTGGATGAAGATCGAGCTCGAAGACCTGGCTTTTCGATACGTTGAGCCGCAGGCCTACGCCGACCTGCTGGCAAAGATGACCGAGACCGCCGAGGCGCGGGAAGCCTACATCGCCGAGGTCGTCGCAAAGCTGAAGGCGGTGCTGGAAGAAGCGGAGATCCCCGCGCAGGTATCCGGCCGAGCCAAGCACTTGTGGTCGATCTTTCAGAAAATTCGCAAGACGGGGCGCGACGTCGAACAGATTCACGACGTGATTGCGTTTCGGGTGATCGTCGATTCAGTGCGGGATTGCTACGGGACGTTGGGCATCGTGCACTCGAATTGGACGCCAATACCGGGACGGTTCAAGGATTTCATCGCGCTGCCAAAACCCAATCTGTACCAGTCGCTGCACACGACCGTGATCGGGCCCCGGTCGGATCGCATGGAAGTCCAGATCCGCACGCAGGAGATGCACCGGATCGCGGACCAGGGCATCGCCGCGCATTGGAGGTACAAGGAAAAAATTCCGATTGGCGCGGCCGATGGGCAAGCGTTCGCCTGGTTGCGCCAGCTCATGGAATGGCAGCGCGACCTCAAGGATCCGACGGAGTTCATCGAAACCGTCAAGATCGATCTCTTCCAGGACGAGGTGTTCGTATTCACACCCAAGGGCGATGTGAAGGCGCTGCCGAAGGGCTCGACGCCCATAGATTTCGCTTACGCAATCCACTCGAAAGTGGGAGACAGCTGTTCTGGTGCGCGCATCAACGGACTCATCGTTCCGCTGCGCTACGTGCTGAAAAACGGCGACACCATCGACATCCTGACCTCGCCGAACCAGAAGCCGTCCAAGGATTGGCTGAAGTTCGTCGCGACCAGCCGGGCGAAGACCAAGATCCGCCATTTCATCCGGACGGAACAACGGGAACGAAGCCGGCAGATGGGACACGATTTGCTGGCGCGCGAGCTGCGTAAGCGCGGTTTCGGCCTGGCGACCATGGAACGGGACGGTCGGGTCGACGAGGCGGCGACGCGCCTGCACGTCGGCGAAGCCGAAGACCTGTTGGTCGCGGTTGGCTACGGCCGCTTGACGGTGGAACAGGCGGCGAACGCAATCGCGCCGGGAATCGATTTGGATTCAGCCAACGGCGTCAGCGGTGCTCCGACGCCACCCGAGACGCCGTTGCCGGGACTGCGTCGCGTCGCCAAACGTGCCGTCGGGGGCATCCGCGTCCAGGGTGAAGCCGACATCCTGGTGAAGTTCGCCAAGTGTTGCAGCCCGGTGCCCGGCGATCCCATCATTGGGTTCATCAGCCGAGGTCACGGCGTGGTCATTCACGCGCCGGACTGTGAGCGCGCGATGGCCCTCGATCCCGCCCGCAGGCTCGAGGTATCTTGGGATGACGAGTCGAAGACCTTGCGGCCTGTCACCGTCGAGGTTCACGCCGACGACCGGCCCGGGCTCCTCGCGTTGCTTTCCCGCGCCTTCACGGAAGGTGGGGTGAATATCTCGCAGGCGAAATGCCGGACGTCTGAGGATGGCAAGGCCGTCAACACCTTCCAGGTCGCGGTCACGCACGTCGACCAGCTGAAGAACGTGATTCGAACCATCCAGTCCATCGAGGGTGTCGTGAGCGCGGCGAGACGTTGAAGAGGTTGAAGACATCGCGTCGCGTTCCGTGACGCGGCGATCGTCCTCGTCAGAGGTGCCTCTTCTATTGACGCGCCCCCGCTAATTTGATAGCGGACGCGCGGGTTTTACATCGAATGACCATTCTCACCCTGATCGCCGAAACCGGTTCCGCGCCGCACGCTCACGCGCCGCAATTGATGGACGTGGATGGCACCCTTTTCATCCAGCTCGGCCTGTTCGTGGTGGCGGCCGTGATCATGACCAAGCTGCTGTGGAGGCCTTACTTACGGGTCCGGGGCGAGCGCGTCAGTCGCGTCGATGGATACCGCAAGGACGCCGTTCGCATGGAATCGGAAGCGGTGACGCGCCTGGCGCGGGCCGAGACCGAGCTGGCGGAGGCCAGGCGCTTGGGCAGCGGTGAGCGCGCCGTGGCGCGGGCGGAAGCCCACGCACGGGAGCAGACACTCATCGCATCGGCTCAAGCGGAAGCCGCGCGCGCCCTGAAGGCCGCTCGCCTGAGTTTGGACGCGACCGTGGCCGGGGAAAGGGTGCGTCTGGAAGCAAGCGCGCGTGACACCGCCACGCGCGTGGCCGGGCGGATACTGGGGCGCGAGGTGGCATCGTGACCGAGCGCCGCAATCCCGTGGCCGCGCCGGCGGCTACCACATG
>JADGRC010000356.1 GCA_017881245.1 Pseudomonadota bacterium | reverse complement strand
TGAAGTTGGCGGACTTCGGAATCGCGAAAGCCGTTGGCAAGCGCGAAAAATCCGCGACGGGTGTGATCAAGGGCAAATTCGCATACATGTCACCCGAGCAATCGATCGGAGCCGAGCTGGATGCGCGGTCCGACCTGTTTTCGGTGGGCACGCTGTTTTACGTGCTCGTGACCGGACGCAAGCCGTTCGACGGGACGACGGATCTCGACGTGTTGATGCAGGTACGAAAGGCGCGCTACGAGAAGCCGTCCGCTTTCATCAAGGATTTCAACCCCGAGGTCGAGCGTTTCATCGCGCGCGCGTTGCGGGCGGATCGCGATCGGCGCTGGCAAACCGCCGAGCAGATGGCGGACCGGATTGACCTAATTCTGATGAAGCTGGGTCAGACCAGCGGCTCGGCGACCTTGAAGCGGTGGTTGGAGAATCTCAGCGCCAAGGACGGCGCCAAGCCACCGTCCGATCTGGCTGTGGAGAACGGACCTGGCAGCGACACCATCGAGCTTGCCAGCCGCGACTTGCAGCTGGAGGAGGTGCCACCGTCGGCAGACGATCCTTACCTTGAACAGCACATCTCGTTCCCCGCCGTAAGCTCACCTGCGCCTCAATCTTCAAGTTGTCTCGAAGCCGAAACCGAGGCCGAGGCGGAATCCGATCTGCCAGGTGACCAGCAAACGGGGTGGGGCATCGAGACACCAATGTCGCCCGCGCCGTCCCTGCCTGGACCCCCGGCCGTCGATACTGCCGTGGCGGACGCCGAGACTCCGGTGCCCGAGTTTCTTGAAGGCAGCAGGGCGATGCCGACTCCGTTGGCGAATGGCTCGACGAGCCACTCGGTCGCTCGCACGGGATCGGCCGCGATCGAGAACCTCGGCCTGACCGTTGCCGCAGACTCGCCGGAGAACGAAGCGTCGCCCTCTGCGGGACCGCTTCGGTCGGTGTCGGGATCGTGGTGGCGACTTCCGTTCGCGTGGGCGTTGCTTCTTGGGCTCCTGATCGCGGGCGGTACGTACCTGGCGCGGCCCCACTTGCCCCCGTGGCTGACGGAGAAAGTCAATGGGTGGCTGCGCGAGGGAACGCAGCCACCCGTGCAGGACTGGACGGGCGATCCCAGGACACCCGAGCAGCCTGCCTCCCGGTGAATTGAGGACGCGCACTCGCATGGCCGTCACCGGAAGGGCCCATGTTGGCGCGGGTGCGGGGGCGCGATCTCTCGGCTAAAGTGAATCCTTGATGACTCTCACCGCTGGTGTACACCGCTATCGTTATTGCGACTACCTGGCTCTTGAGGCGTCGAGCAACGTCAAACACGAATACTTGCGAGGCGAGATCTACGGCATGGCGGGCGGGACCCCCGAGCATGCGGCACTGTCGGCGGCGGCGGCGGCTAGGCTCTCGGTCCAGCTTCAGGGCGGTCCCTGCCGGGTCTACAGTTCGGACCTGCGCGTACGCGTTTTGGCGACCGATATGGCCGCATACCCCGACGTCACGGCGATTTGTGGACCCATCGACCGCGATCCGGACAGCCCCGTGACGGCGACGAACCCGAAGGTCGTGGTCGAGGTTCTCAGCGACGGAACGGTCGACTATGATTTGGGAGATAAGCTCGCGAGCTACAAGCAGATCCCGACCCTGGAAGCCGCCGTTTTCATTGCTCACGACCGTCGCGAGATTATCGTTTGGGCACGCGAAGGGAACGGCTGGAATCGGTACCAGGCGGGCCCCGGCCAGATCGCCAAGGTAGCGGCCATCGGATGCGAGATCGAGGTCAACACGTTCTATCGCGACGGCTTGCCGCCCGGTGCGGCCCTGGCGCGTGATTGACGAGCGTCGGACATGGCGCGCCTTCACGTGGTCGACGGGACGTACGAGTTGTTCCGTGCGCACTATTCGCCGCGGCCTGATCATCGGGCCCCCGGTGGCTGGGACGCGAAGGCCACCGTGGGTGTGGTCTCGTCGCTGCTGGCGCTGTTGCACGATTCGACGGAGGACGTGACCCATCTGGCGGTCGCGTTCGACAATCCCATCCATTCCTTTCGCAACGATCTCTTCGACGGATACAAGAGTGACGACGGTGTCCCCCCCGAGCTGCGCGCCCAGTTCGATGCGGTGGAGGACGCCGTGCGTAGCCTGGGAGTTGTCGTATGGTCGATGCAGAGGTACGAGGCGGACGACGCGCTGGCCACCGCCGCGCGCCGGTACGCCGATGCCGTCGAACAGGTGCGCGTGCTTACGCCCGACAAGGATCTGGCGCAATGCCTGCGCGGACAACGCGTGGTTCAGGTTGATCGCCGTCAGAAGAAGACCACGGATGAGGCGGCGTTCCGCGCCAGCCGGGGCTTCGCACCAGAAAGTGTGCCGGACTTTCTCGGCCTGACGGGAGATACGGCCGATGGAATTCCGGGGCTCCCAGGCTTCGGCGAAAAAAGCGCGGCTCTGCTCCTTGGGGCGTATGGACACATCGAGCACATCCCCGAGCACCCGTACCTGTGGACGGTCAAGCCGCGTGGGGCGCTGCAACTCGGAGCCACGCTGGCGGCGCGACGGGACGAGGCGCTTTTTTATCGCAAGCTCGCGACCCTGGTCGACACGGTCCCGCTGGTTGAATCTCTCGACGATCTGCGCTTCGACGGCGTGTCGCGGGGAGCGTTCGAGGCCTGGTGTGATCGCTTGGGCGTGACGACGATGAAGGCGACGCCTCGACGCTGGCGACCGGCATGAGCGCGACCGCCCCATGTTTGGTGGCTCGCGGTTCTCAGAACCTCGGTCGGGGCGGGTCTTTCGTATGCTCATGTGCATGAAAACGCGACGAGCGGTATGCTGATCCCTGTATGCGAAGTCTGGTAGCGAGGGTTCTGACTTGTTGCATATTGCTTGCGAGTGCCTGCGATTCAAGTGCTTCCCGTAGCGGCACGGGAGGTCGCGGAACCATGACAGGCAGCGGAGGTGCCGCTTTGGGAACGGGAGGCAACGCGGAAGGGGGAGGGGGCAGCCGAGGAATGGACGCACAGGACGGGGCTGCTGGGCAAGGCGACGACGGGGGTTCGATCGGCAGCGGAGGCAGCGGAGGCTACAGCGATGCGGGCGATGCCGCCGATGCGGGCGATGTCGCCGATGCGGGCGATGTCGCCGATGCGGGCGATGCCGCCGAAGCCGCGAATGATGCGCCCGTTGGCGGGGCCGGTCCGGACGGCGGCGCCCACGACGCACCTTCGTTTGCGGACACGTCCGTTGATCTTCCGCTGGACGCGGCGTTGGACGGTCAGGCGTTTTTGGACGCATCGACAACCTGGTGTCAGGCGTCCACGCATCTGTTCTGCGCGGACTTCGACGGCGATCCCTACACGGCGAACTGGACTGATCAGATCGCGATTGGGTTCGGCAAGATTAGTAAGACAACAGCTCTTTCCAAATCGGCGCCCGCCGCGTTCCTCTCGGCGATTACCACACCCGATCTCCTGGCACCCCAGGCTCGCCTACGGAAGCTGTTCGCTCCGCGGCCGACCAACGTGAATCTCGAATTCGATCTTTTCCTCGAAGATCCGCGTCTGGCAACTGGCCCGCCGGGGCAGGCAGTCGAGATATTCAGCATCATGCAAGAGGGTCCGCAGTATTCGACGGGTATTCGGCTGTTGAGGGGCGGGGACACTGTCGACACAACCCGTTTGATCTACCAGCGGGTGGGGGGGGACAGTGGCTTCGCCATGAAGGGGAACGGCCTACCGACGGGCCGGTGGGTGCATGTAGCTTTGACCTTTGTTCCTCCGGGAACGGCGAACCCTCCGGGAACGGCGAACCCTCCGGGAACGGCGAACCCGCCACGAGCGGGATCCGTCACGCTCTCGGTTGACGGCACCATCCTCGCTGCCTACCCCAACAGTATCGACGTGGACTACTACGCCGCCACGAGCACGGCGACGGTGTTGTCCATTGGCCTAAGCACCATTGGCACCCAAGAGCTGATCATGTCGGCCACGTACGACAACGTCACCTTCGATATCGCTCCGTGAGTTGGGGCACTCCTAGCCTTTTGTATGTGGCTTGGTCAGCCTCGCGGTGCGGCGTCACCTCTCCTGTCGTGCGCGGGTTCGAAATCGGGCTTCTCAAGGTACTAACCTAGGAGTCAAGTGCTGTCCCAATCACAGGACGGAATTCGAGTCGCCGTGCGCTGTATGTCGGGCAGATCGAGGTGCATGCTGGCGGGTGCGTACGTTCTTTTTTTCGCCGCGTGCGGTGGTTCCGTGAAGGCCCCCTTGACCCGAAGCGGTGGCGCGCGAGGCGGCGGAGGCAATGCCGCGGGCGGAGATCGTTCGACTGATGGCGTGACCACCGGCGGCGCGGCCGGGACCGGCAGCGGCGGGTCGGCGAACGCGGCCACCGGGGGCTTCGTCGCGGGCGGCAACCAGGGTTCCGGCGGGTTGGGTGGCGCCGGTGCCCCCGGGACGGCGGGTGCGTCGTCCGCATTGGGAGGCGGTGGTTTTTCCAGTGGGGCAGGCGAAGGTGGTGCCGGGGGTACGGGCGTTGGTGCGGCAGGAGGCGTTGGTGGGGATATGGCCGCAACAGGGGTGCAGCAGTGCGCGCTCCTCGCCGCCGATCTGTGCATGAGCGGATCGACCTGCGTCGCGGCCTACCAGACGTTCACCTGCGAAGCACAGTTGAGACTGGAATTCGGCTGCGAACGGGCCAGCGGGGCCAACTTCGCGACCTGCCGCCAGGACACACAGAGCGCAGGCGCGTCCTGCTCGGGCTTGTTTCCGGATGGTGCTCTGGTCCTGCCAAGTGCGTGCTTGCCTCCGATCCAGGCGATCCCGCTCAGCGACGCCCAAAGCAAGTGCTACGAATTGGTGGACCAATTTTGCACACGAAGCCTGGAGTGTTCCGGCAAGACCGCGACCAGCATCGACGTCCAGAACTGCGAGGACGATGTCACGACGAATCTTCAGGACGGGATCCCCTGCCTGTTGGCGGCGGCGGTCGGGGCGGGATACGCGCAATGCGCAGCCGCCATCCCGACCGCGTCTTGTATCAACGCGGGCGCGGGGGGCGGCGCCGGCACGCCGATGATGACGGTTCCTTCATGCGCCAGCGCGATAACGTTCGCGCCCTAGCCGGTTGGCGACGCGCCCTGAACATCAACGGAGACGACCATGAGCACGCGACAGTCTCGTAGGTTATTCCTGGCGGGCGCCGGAGTGACGCTGGCGTTGCCGTTCCTGCCATCGGCCCTTTGGTCGCGGCGGACCGGCGCCGCCACGTGCAAGCCGCCCCGACGATTCATGGCCTGGTTCGCTCCCAACGGCATCAATATGCCCGATTGGACGCCGACCACGGCGGGCGCGACTTGGGACTTGACGCCGATAACGACGCCGCTCGATCCGATTCGCAAGAAGATCGTTATCTTGACCGGGCTCGACAACCAGGACCTTGCCGTACCCGGATCTCCGCCAGATGACAGCACCGCGGGAACGGGCTGTTTCCTGAACATGATTCCGGTAAACGGACATGAGACCGACCCCGCGCGGATCAGCATCGACCAGGCCCTTTTACCGGTATTGAATGGTCCCGACTGCGCGGCGCCTCTGCTGCCGTCGTTGCAGATCGGAATTCAGGGGGACAACGGCTCCTGCTCCACAGCGCCCTGCGAGTTTTCGCGCACCCTCTCGTGGAACCAGGGGGTTTCGCTTCCCAATATCTGGGATCCGCAGATCTGCTTCGACCGCATGTTCGCGAGCGGTGATCCCGCCGTTAGCGCCGCGGCCGAACGAGCGGCGCTGCGAAAAAGTATCCTCGACTCGGTTTTGGTTCAGACCAAGTCGCTGTCATTTACGCTCAGCCCGGCGGACCGCGCCAAGCTGGATCAGCACACGACCTTCATTCGGAACCTGGAAACCCGTTTGCAGAGACTCGGCAAGGCCGGCGTGACCGCGGGCGGCGACCCAAACGGCGCGACATGTACCCCGCCCGTGCGCCCCGACGCATCCCCGCCGCTGAACTTCGACCGCGGCATCACGCCGGCAGCGATTCTCCAGGGACACATGGCCCTTTACCTCGACTTGATGGCGGTTGCCTTTCAATGCGATATCACCCGCGCCATCACGTTCATGATCGGCAACGCCAGAAGCAACAACGACTATTCGTTCTTGTTTGGCGTCTTCGCAGCGCATCACGCCGTATCGCAACACGATGGCGCCGCCGACAAACTCGCGATGCTGACCCGGATCGACACCTGGGAGGTCCTTCAGGCCGCGACGTTGCTTCGAAGACTGGACGGCATGCTGGAATCCGACGGGCAGTCGGTTCTCGACCACACGACGTTCTACATGAGCAGCGACTTCGCCGATGGCCAGATTCACAACCACTGGGACATGCCCGTGCTTCTCGCCGGTGGCGCCAGCGGCGGCCTGAAAATCGATGGCCGCCACATCAATTACACCCCCCAGCTGACCTTCCCGCGGCCGTTGGTTGGGCTGCGCAGCAACGTCCAGGCGGGGAGGGTCTTCATCTCGATGCTCCAGGCCCACGGAATCATGCAGGACACGTTCGGCATGGCGAAGGGTGGGCCCTTGCCCGAGTTGATGCCCTGAGCGAACCCTGCGAATGGCGCGCTGACGGAACAGCCCGCGGACTTTTTGCACCCCGGGAACAGACAACCCGCCGCGAAATCCCCAGGAGGACGGCGATCACGTGAGAAGCGGCTGCAGTGGCAACTCGGGTGTTCGGCCGGCGCGGCGCTCGTGCGCGAGCAGCCAACGTTTTCGGTCCAGGCCGCCCCCGTAGCCGGTCAGCGATCCGTCGGAGCCAATCACGCGGTGACAAGGGACAACGATGGCGATGGGATTGGCTCCGTTCGCCAGGCCCACCGCGCGCACGGCCGACGGGCGACCCATGCGACGCGCGAGCGCGCCATAGGATAGCGTCTCGCCGAGCGGGATCGTGCGCAACGTCTTCCAGACGGCGCACTGAAATGTGGTTCCCTCGATGACGATCGGCAGCGCGTCGAGGGCGGTGAGGTCACCCGCGAAGTACGAACGCAGCGCCGCGGTTAGACCACCTGGGTTCGTCGCGCGTGGCGGAAGGTGGCCTTGGTCGTTCGCGCGGCGACGCAGGTCATTTTCCATGCGCGAATGACCGTCGGTCCAGCCGAGCGCGCGCAACCGTCCGGCCTCGTCCGCCACCAGCGCCAGGACGCCGAGTGGCGTGTCGAGCTCATCGCGAACCAGGCGTGGGGATTCAGACGTGGACGGCATGAGCAATCTCCTGTGCGCCGGTCATACCGGCAAGTTGAAAGAAATGAAAGAATCCAACCGTGAAGAAGTGGCGAATCGCATTGCCGCGAAGCGCCTTCGCCACGTCCGTTCGTGCTAGCTTCCCGCCAACTCGATGTCGCGAAGTTCGATTTTGGCGGGTTTCTTCTTGTCGTGCGTCCTTGTTCCCGCGTGCAAGACGGGCCGACATTTGTCGAATACCTCGGACGGCGGGTCGCTGGACACCGGGAGTCCTACGGATCTCCGGACAGAGATGGCGTCCCGCGATCAAGGTGGACTGGGGGGCACGGGCGGTGCGGCCGACGGTGGTGTGGCCGATGGTGGTGCGGCCGACGGCGGAGCCCCCGATGGTGGTGCGCCCGACGCCGCATCAACCGACGGCGCGCTATTGGACAGGCCGGGGGACGCTGGCGCGGATAGCCCCGTCGACAGCGGGCCCGTTGAACAAACGCCCGAAACAGACGCCCCCGTGATCCCCGCTTGCCCCCCGGGAAAACACATGTGTCCCGCGGGTTGCGTACCCAACGACGATCCCCAGACCTGCGGGGCCTCGTGCACCCCATGCGCGACCGATCCGAACGGAACCGCGAATTGCGCGGGAGGTGCCTGCGGGCTGGTGTGCAACACCGGTACACACCTGTGCGGCAGCCGCTGCGTCAGCAACACGGATATGGCAAGTTGCGGGAACACGTCCTGCCAGGCTTGCATGGCGCCCACGCTCGGCACCGTGAGTTGCGACGGAACGGCGTGCGTTCCAGCATGCCCGGGTGGGATGAAGCTGTGCCTCGGCGCATGCATTCCAAACGCCAGCGCCTGCAACGGAAGCTGTCCGGCCGGGACTCACAACTGCGGTGGCATGTGTCAGTCCGACACCAGCACCGGATTTTGTGGAGCGACCTGCTTGGCGTGCGCGGCGCCAGCTTCGAACGGAACGGCGATTTGCAGCGGCGGCGCATGCGGCATCAGTTGCTCGAACGGCTTCAAGAACTGCCCGGGGACGAACCTGTGCGTGCCCAACTCGGGCTGTTGTTCCAGCGCCAACTGCACACCCACGGCGCCCAACACGATGGGCGTCTGTGGCACCACGAATACGTGTACGTTCCCGTGCGCCAGCGGATTCAAGCTGTGCGGAGCCGCGTGCATTCCCATGGGTGGCTGTTGCAGCAGCGCCGACTGCACGTCGGGCCGAGCCAATTCGACGGCGACGTGCACGGCGAACGTGTGCAGCTACCCGTGCGCTTCGGGCTTTCACGATTGCAGCGGAACCTGCTCGGCCAACAGCAGCGCTTCCACCTGCGGGACGTCCTGCACGGCGTGCGCGATCCCGAGCAACGGCACGGCGACCTGCAACGGCTCCACCTGCGGGAGCACCTGCAACACGGGCTTTCATCTGTGCGGCGGAACTTGCGCGGCCAACAGCAGCCCCTCCACGTGTGGAACGTCCTGCACGCCTTGCGCGGCGCCGGTCAACGGCATGGCGACCTGCAGCGGAACGGCTTGCGGGATCAGCTGCAACAACGGCTTTCACCCCTGCGGTTCCACCTGTGCGTCCACGACCAGCGGGACGCAGTGCGGAGCCTCTTGCACGGACTGCAGCAAGGCGAACCAAAATCCGGTGTGCAGCTCCGTGACTGGGACCTGCGCGAACACGTGCAAGGGACCCGGAGGAACGTCCGTGGCCGCGCTGTCGACCACTTGCTTGGCGGGCGGGCTGAGCTGCGGCGCCTGGGATTTTGAATCTGGCACTGCCGAAGGCTGGACCCTCGATATCGGCGTTCCGGGCGAGCCGCGTGCGACCCTGAGCGAGCCCACCAGCAGCACGGTCTTCCACTCGAGCGGCGCGCGATCCCTGGCGGGGCATTTCGATGGGACTGGCGCGACGGTGCAGTCGCCCGCGGTCTTGCGTTTGACCGTTCCCCTTTGCTCCGGGGCGCAGACCGTCAGTCTCGACAGCAAGAGCTTCGCGATGGACATCGCCTTTCAGATCAACGCCAATCTCATAGACATGAACCTCGAGACCGGCACCATAAGTTGGGGCGGGACCTCCTCGGCGACGCCGGCCGGCACGAATTCCTTCGACTTCCGCCCGAGTTTTGCCGGGCAGCATGTCGTGTTCGTCTTTCCGACCGGGGCCACGTCGTCCTATATCAGCATCGCCGTGCCGCTTCTGCCCGCGCTGGTTCTGCCGGACATGGTGACCTCGAGCCCCTGGATCGGCACGGTCTTCCTGGACAACATCACAATCCAGTAACCTCGGCCCACGATGTCCGGTCGACGTAGGAATCTTCATCCGAGGTGGGTGTGCCAATGCACCCGCCGGCCGCTGATGGCGTTGTTGATTGGATTGATCTTCGCCGGCCTTCCAGTCGCGTGGGCCTCAATCGCGTGGGCGGACAACAGCAGCCGTGCCGACGCCTTGATTCGCGAGGCGCTGGACCTGCGGCGCGCTGGTGCCGATTCGAAGGCGCGCCCCCTACTGCGGGAGGCTTACGAGCTGTCCCATTCGCCCCGGTCAGTGGGGCAGCTAGGCTTCTGCGAGCAGGCGCTTGGAAGCTGGCTGGACGCGGAAGGACACCTGGAGGAGGCGCTCAGAAAGCCGGAGGATCCGTGGATCAAGAAAAACAGCAAGACCATCCAGGATGCTTTGGTTCTGATCAAGACGCACATCGCGCGGATCGAGGTGACAGGTGAGCCCCCCGGCGCCAGGATATTGTTGAACGGCATCGTCGTTGGGCAGCTGCCGATGGGCGATGCTATCGCGGCGCCGGCTGGCGAGGTCGAGATTGAGCTGCGCGCGCGGGGTTTCGCACCGGCCAAGCGGACGCTGCACGCGGATGGTGGGCAGTACTACAAGGTGTCGTTGAACGCAGAGAAGGAGGGCCCGACAACGCCGCAAACCACCGTGGCCGCACCTGCGATCGGACCCTTGACTGCGACTGCGACTGCGACAGCGCCAACGACCGTGCCGGCGCCAGTGGGCGGCTCGCCGACCGGCCAGGCGACGCCGCGGAGGACCCTGTCGTTGTCCGCCACGGAAATCGCGTCGTCAGGCGCGGCGAATGGGCTTCCCCTGCGAACCGACGCTGAACCAACGTCAGCGTCGGGAACGTTTCGGCGCAGTTTGAAATTCGTCAGCTGGGGATTGGCGGCAACGGCGGTTGGGATGGGGGCGTACGGCTTCGTTCACAACCACACCGAGGTGAATGCCTTCGATGCCGGCTGTGCCTTCGACGC
>JADGRC010000355.1 GCA_017881245.1 Pseudomonadota bacterium | reverse complement strand
GCCGAGGCGTTCGGGATCCAGACCGTGCACGTGGTCGAATCGGCGGAGAAATTCCGGTTCTCGTCCGACGTGACTCAAGGCTGCGAAAAATGGCTAGATCTGGAGCGCCATCCGACCTTCGCCGCTGCCCGCGCGCGGTTGACTGTGGCGGGTTTCGCGCTTTACGCCGCGGTACCGGACGCGGGCGTATCGCTTTGGGACCTCGACTTCGGGCGTCCAGTCGCGATCGTCGTAGGCAACGAGCACGCGGGACTCAGCGATCTCGCGCTCCTGGGGGCCGATGCCCAATTCGCCATCCCGATGGTGGGCATGACGCGCAGCTTGAATCTTTCAGTCGCGGCGGCAATCATCGCCTTTCACGGCGCGGCCCGGCGGCGCGGCGCCTTGGGGCGGCAAGGTGATTTGGACGATGCCGAGCGCCTGCGCCTCCGCGGACGCTTCTACGCCGCCTCCGTTCGTGGCGCCGCCCAAATCGTCGAGCGTCACCTTTCCCAGCCCTGATCCGAGGGCTCGGTCCCGAACGGCCCAAGGATGCGCGCGTGAACAATCGTCACGGCCGCGCAGACATTCCTTGCAATCGCGATCGCCGCGGCATACGAATAGGCCTCAGTTGGCTTTGCTTGAGACGACAATCCACCAGCGTGACGATCTGGTGAATCATTTTTTCCCCAGGAGGCTGAAGTGGCTCGTATAACCGTCGAAGATTGTTTGGGAACCGAGTCGAATCGGTTCGCGTTGATTGTGCTCGCGGCGGATCGCGCACGACAACTGGCCAAGGGAGCGCGCCCGCTGGTGCGCTGCGACAACAAGCCCGCGGTGACGGCCCTGCGCGAGATCGCCGCCGGCAAGGTCAAGTTCGTCGAGAACGTGAAATCGATTCTCGTCGCCTACATCAACGAGACCAAGCAGACTCTTGCGGGACAGCGTATTTCCCGTGGTCTTCGAACGCCACCCAAGCCGCGGGCCTCGACTTCGTAGGGAGGCAATACCAAGAACTCGGATGGTCGATCTTCCGGCCGTCTTGGTACTGATATTGCGGCCGATTTTTCGCCTGGTTTTGTGACCGATCGCGAGACCCGTCACCAGCCAGCAGGACCGGAGACTGTGCGCCGGTACCGGCCGGTCGGTGGATCGTTGCTAGCCGTTCTGCGGCTTAGATTTCCAAGAGCGTCGTGGGCCATGCACGGGGGCGGAAGCCGCCCAGTTGGAGCGCGACTTGGGGAGGCGAGGAGTCTTTCCCGTGGCCAGGGCGGCAGCGTCGCGGTCCGCCTGTTGCGCGATAATCTTCGCCCGTCGTTCTTCGCTCGTTCCCACTCGTCTCCTCCTTGATGCAGTTTGGATATCGCCGATCTTGCTCGCCCGCCTTTGGATACCGCTTGCGACGCCGGTTACACGGATCATCAACAGGCACGATACGGGCCAAGGAGAAAGACGCGTAACTATAGCAGGCGGGCGCATGCGAAGGTAGGTGTTTCGCCCTCGCCACCCTCGCCTGGCCCGCGCTCGCCTCTGCCTCTGTTTCGGTTAGTCGACCACGAAACGATAACCGCTGCCGCGGACGGTCAGCAGGTATTTGGGGCTGTCCGGATCGTCCTCCAGCTTGGCGCGCAGCTGCGCCACGAAATTATCGACGGTGCGGGCCTGCCCCGCGTGTTGCAGTCCCCAGACCTCGCGGACCAATCGCTCGCGCGAAAAAACTCGGCCGCCGCTCTGGCAGAAAAACCTGAGCAGTTCGAACTCGCGATGCGTGAACTTCACCGGCTTGCCGGCGCGAACCACCGTGCGTGTGTCCAGGTCCACGACTACGTCGCCAAAACGAAGGACCTGTTGGTTCCGAACGGCGTTGTCGACATCGGTGTCGGCGGGGGCCTGGGCGACGGGGGTGTCCAGGGCCTCTCCGGCCGTCGGCCTCGGGAACCGGCTGAGCCGCGCGCGGCGCAACAGGGCGGCGACCCGCGCCAAGAGTTCCGCCAGGGCGAAAGGTTTCGTGACGTAATCGTCCGCGCCCAACCGCAACGCCGCCACCTTGTCGAATTCATCCTGACGGGCCGAAAGGACCATGATGGGGACGTGATTTCCCGACTCTCGTAGCCTTTCCAGGACCCAGATGCCGCTGCGCCGGGGAAGCGAAATGTCCAGGAGCACGAGATCCGGCGCGCTCTCCTCGATCCTCGCGTGGGCGGTTTCGCCGTCGCCAATGGCCTCGGTTCGATAACCCTGCAGTTTCAGGTTCAGCGCCAGACCCTCGGCGATGGCGGCGTCGTCCTCGACTATCGTGACCAGCTCGCCCGGTGGCAGGGCCGCGATTGCCGTCACGCGGCCTCGGCGCGCCGGCGCGGCAGGGTGATTCGGAACCGCGAGCCTTGGTGAACCTCCGAGCGGACGTCGACCTTGCCCCGATGGGCCTTCACGATGGCTCGGACGATCGCCAACCCCAGTCCCGTGCCGGTGCTGTCACCGTTCAAAGCAGCCGATCCGCGTTGGAACTTTTCGAAGATCAGCTCCTGCTCGGGACGGGGAATACCGACGCCGTTGTCGGTCACGACGATGGACACATGCGTCGCGTCGGCGGTCGCGGCGATCTCGATCTTCTTCCCCTCGCGCGGGGTGTACTTCCAAGCGTTGCCGAGCAGGTTCGCCAACGCCTGTGCCAGTGCCGCTTGATCGCCATGAACCATCAAACCCGGTTCCACGCTCACCTTGAGGTCCACGTCCGTGCCGAATCGAAGTGCCTCGAAGGCCACCAGCGCTTCGTTGACAATGTCCGACACGGCGATGGTGCGCCGATCGAAGGCGGCGTGGCGCGATTCGATCTTCGAGAGCGTGAACAGCTTTCCCACCAGACCGTCCAAGCGAGAAAGCTCTTGATGAATCACGGTCAGACAGCGCTGCTTTTCCGCCGGGTCGTGGACGCGTCCCTCGCGTAGGGTGTCGATGAACATACGGATGGACGTCAGGGGCGTGCGCAATTCGTGCGAGACCGACGACAGGAATTCGTTCTGAACGGAGGCTAAACTCGCGCCCCGGGTCACGAAGATCGTTCCGAGGACATATCCCGCCAACGCGGTCGCGCAGAAGGCCAGCAACAGGATGCCACCCACGAGGGCGATGGACTTCGATCCGGCGGCAACCAGCACGACGCCGATGACGGTCATTAGGACCGTGGGAATCAGCGCCGTCAGCATGAAAATCAGTCGGGCGCGATGCAGGAAGATCGTCGTGGGCGACCGCAGTGTCACACGTGACATTCTGTCAGAATCGGAGCCATTGCGCCTCACGAACCGGATCGGCCGTGGGCCGAATGCCCGATGGGGCACGTACGTCGAAGGTGCGAATTTGCCGATCCAGGCCGCTAACGCCATCCGACACCTCCCCGCTCCATTTTTACAGCCATCCGCACATGCATCCGCGGCCCAGACCGCGTTCGCAACTTGCCCAGTGCGCCGGTTAGGAGGTCGAGCCGGCCGGAATTCCAACCGGCTCGACGGGCAAAGTGTCCTCGACGACCTCGCGCGGCGGGCGGCGCAGATCCCACACGAGTCCGACAGCGGCCATCAGACGCAGAAGGTAGTACGTCACGTCGATTTCCCACCAGCGGAATCCCTGGTTGGCGGAACTCTGATAGTGATGGTGGTTGTTGTGCCAGCCCTCGCCCGTGGTCGCCAGCGCCAGCAGCCAGTTGTTCCGCGATTCGTCGCCCGTCGCATACCGCTTTCTTCCGAATACGTGCGCGACCGAGTTAATCGAGAAGCAACCATGCCACAGCAGCACCGTGGAGACGAAATACCCCCACACGAGCGCCGGAAGTCCCCCGATGATCAAGAAGGCGACGGCCAGTGCGACCGTCGGCAGCATCTGGATCTCCATTCGGTCCAAGAAGCGCAGCTCGGGATAGCGCGCGAGATCCGAGACCAGACCTTCGTCGGTTCCGTTCCAGTCGGGTCTCATAAGCCAGCCGAGGTGCGAGTACCAGAACCCACGCAGCTTGGCCGAATGGACATCCCGTTCGGTATCCGAGTGTTTGTGATGCGATCGGTGGTGGCTCGCCCACCACAGAACGCCACGCTGGGCAGCCGACTGTGCGCCGAGCGCGAGGACGAACTGAAACGCGCGAGATGTCTTGAACGCGCGATGGGAGAAGTAGCGGTGGTAAGCCGCGGTCACGACGAACATGCGGATGAAGTAAGCGGCCACGGCCAAGCCGACCCCCCTCCACGAAACCCCGACGTACGCGACTCCGACGACGGCGGCGACGTGTACGGCCCAGAACATGACCGTCGTGGCGCGGATGTAGGATCTCCAGTGAGCGCGGGAAGGGGCGGGGGCGAGAATGTTTTCCACGATTTCGTTGTAGCCGGCTGATTGTCATGGGGTCGCAACGACTCCGTCATATCGGCGTCAGCGTGGCCGGATTAGCGCCACGATTGCGGGTGTTTGCGACAGATTTCGGGTCCGCTGGTGTGGGGAAAGGTCTCCTTCGCCAGACGTGCCCCGCCGTCGAGGGCGACCGGCCCTGGAGGTAGACGGGGGTTCCACGGTGCTTATCCTACAGACTGGCGGCCACCATCGAAGGGAAGGGGCACGCTGCAAGAAAATGGCAAAAAAAACCACGATTCAAGTTCCCGCGAATACCCCGCTGATTCAGCGTAGGAGATCCCCGATCGATCTGCGGATCCAGGGTGACGATATCCTGCTGTCAGGCCGCTTCCACCGGTGGCAGGCCACCGCGTTCACGGGTCGCGATTTGGATGAGCTGGCGGTGCGGATGGCGGTCGATTCGACCAGTCCCGATCAATTGACGGTCCCGTCGGACGATCGCCGCGATCTGTTTGCGTTTCACAGCTCCGAGGTGCACAGGGAGAATGCGTCCCATTATCGAGCCAAAGGTGGCCTTCTCACGAGCACGGGGACGCATCCGTTCGAGATGCGAATCGAGCTACCCGAGGGGCACAATGCCTTCTTCGGCGTCAGCTTCGTGGCGGGCAAGGCGATCTTGGGCGACGCCTGGACCGAGCTCGTGACGGGCGGTTCGGACGGTGGTGGCATTGATGCCGAACGTCGTCTGGATCCGCGGGCCGGCGTACGAGATCCTGACCTGGCCGCGGCCTGACGACCACCAAGCTGGTGCAAGTCCGCCGTGATCGTGCTGGGACTGGTGGGCGTGCTCGGGGCTTCGCTCGGTATCGCGCGATTGCGTTCAGGACCTTTCGTCGCACTATTCCCGGGTCTATTCGTGGTCGGCTCGGTTCTGACCTGGGCGACCGTCTCCGGCATCTTGTTGCGCGCCATCGCTCGCGAGCTTCCGTCGACGGGAGTGTCGGCACCGAGGCCGTGGTGGGGGCTCTCGCTTGGGGCCGCCAACACGCTGACCTTGACACGCGGGTGGCTGGTCAGTCTGCTCGCGGGTTTTGCATTGTCGGGACAGGCCGAGGGTCCGCTGTCCTTCATGCCCGGTATGCTCTACGCGGCTGCCGCGCTTTCGGATCGGTACGATGGGATTTTGGCGCGCCGACTCGGTCAGGTTACGGCGCTCGGCCGGCGATTGGATGTTTCGATGGACGCGCTAGGGCTCTTGGTCGCGTCGCTGGTGGGCGCGCGCTGGGCACGGCTGCCGGCTTGGTACCTGGTGCTCGGGCTTGCGTACTACCTGTTCGGTATTGGGCTTTGGGCGCGTCGGCGGCTGGGCCTGCCGGTCCATCCCGAGCGGCTGCGCCCGTACGCGACGGCGCGCTTCTTTGCGGGCGTTCAGATGGTCGTGTGCGTTGCGGCGCTGTTTCCGGTGCTGTCCGCGCGATGGATGGCCTGGGTGGCGTCCGCGGCCATGGTGCCGACGTTGGGTTTGTTCGCCCGCGACTGGCTCATCGTGATTGGTCGACGACAGCCGATAGGAAGTCCTGAACGTTGATGGCGACATCCCGCCAGGTCTTGTGACCTCCGTAGACCGCCAAGGCCGCGCGTCCACGTTCCGCCAGACGGGCGCGGTCGAGCGACAATGCGCGCAGAGTCGTGGTCCACGCCGCCACGTCGTCGGGATCCAGAAGGACACCCGCGTCGGCACCCGCCTGGGAGGCGAACATCTCGGCCAGGCCGCCCCGAGTAGTCGCGACCACCGGCAGGCCAAAGCCGAGCGCTTCGAGGCAGGACAGCGCGTACGCCTCGCGATCCGAAGGCAGGGCCATCACGTGGCTTTCGCGATATCGGTTCCACAAGTCGCTGCCTCGCTGTTCGCCATGCCAGAGAACCCGTCCGCCGAGACCCAGGTCCATCGCCAGCGAATTCATCCTGCGGACGTAGCGCGGATGCTGGGTAAGGCTTCCGACGACGTCCACTTGGAAATCGACATCCCGTAGCCGTGCCACTGCCTCCAGCAACCGCGCCAGGCCCTTGTGTGGAGCCAGCGCGGCGACGTGCAGGATTCGAAACGGCCCCGGGCGGTGGCTGCGCGTCCACACCCACTCCCCGTCCACATTCGGGTGGACGTGGTCCCGACCTGGGAGCGCCACCAACGCCGCCAAGGGCCGGCCGTCGACAAGGGTCCGGACACCCGCCATCGTGTCAGCGCACACGGCAATGATGCCATCGACGCCGGTCAGATAACGATGTTCGACCAGAGCTTTGAGCGGGGCACACGCCTCGCTCGGCTGGGAACTTCGGAGGTTGTGGGTCAGGGCGACCCGGGGCGGATGTCCAGGGTCCCGCCGGGATCGTTCGCGTGTGCACCGCTTGCCTAGTTTCCACAGCGACGGGTGGGCGAGCTCGTCCTCGACAATGACGTCGAACGGAGATGCGGTTCCCCAGGCTGGGGGCAGCGGAAACAGGCCAGATGCGATCGCGCGGCCGTAGCCGAGCCATGGCAGCGACACGACGTCGACCCGATGGCCCAAGCCCGCGAGCGCCGCCGCCAGCGCTCGATCGTAGACGAATCCGCCTGACACGAGCTCCAGGTTTCCGGGAATCGCGAAGGCGATATGCACCCGGTCAACGCTCCAGAGGCGTCAACATCGATCGCCGGCAGGTGGCGAACGCGTCCTCGCTTTCCCAAAGCTTGATGGTCAGCGCCGTCAGGTTGTCGGCGAGACCGTCGGCCAGGCTGTCGGCCAACCGGTCGGCCAAGATCGTCGCGAACGTTTCCAACCCGGGATTGCGTCCCGCCATCTCGGGCAGCTCGTTCAGCGTCTTGTCGCGATAGCGTTCGACCAAGGCATCCAGCTGGGGCACGATAGCGGCGATGTCGATCAGGTAGCCATGGCGGTCGAGCGAATCGCCCTCGAAGGTGGCTTCCACCCGGTAATGGTGCGAATGCCATTGATTCTCGCGACCCCAATCGCCTCCGACTAGGAAGTGCATGGCGGTGAACTGTCGCAAGATTCCGACGCTATAGATGGGCATAGGCAGGTCCAATTTGGTGCTTGTGAATTACATGAGCTTATGTCAATGAACCAATAGTATTTGTTGCACTTCTTGCGTGCCATTGTCTAGTAGATCAAAAGCTTGCGGCGCTTGCTCGAAGGGTAGGCACCGGGGGATGAG